>JBAPTX010000477.1:0-7759 GCA_049282375.1 Calditrichia bacterium | reverse complement strand
CAGGATTGTCGATGTTGTTCCCGAAACCGATTGCGTGCGAATTATCTATCAGCCGCGCGGATCAGGTGAGGAAACCCGCCTCCGCGCCGACTGGCTGATCAACTGCATGGGGCCCGATCAGGATTATGAAAAAATCGAGCAGCCGCTGATTAAGAATCTGATTCAGAGCAAGGCCATTCATTGCGATCCCGCCCACCTGGGAATCAATGCGCTGCCGGACGGCCGGATTATTCAGGAAGACGGCACCCCTTCGGAAGTTTTTTTTACGCTGGGATTGCCATTAAAAGGAATGGTGTGGGAAGCGCTGGCAGCCCCGGAAATCCGGGTGCAGGCGGAGAATCTGGCGGAAATGCTGCTGAAGGAAGATTAGCAAACTATCGAAACAGGGAATCCTGCTTGGACTCCGCTCAGCAGGACTTATGACTCCAGATCTCCCCGATCAATCAACCCCTGTGGGGCTTGAAGGGGGACCCCGGCAAACCTTCAGCGCAGTTCAATCACCACCGTCGTTCCCTTGCCTGCTTCACTTTCAACCACAATTTCCCCGCCGTGCGCCTTTACGATTTTATAGGCGGTGGGGAGCCCCAGTCCGCTGCCGCTTGGTTTTGTAGTGTAAAATAAATCAAAAATATGCCCGAGTTCCTTCTGCGGAATCCCTGCGCCGCTGTCAGTGATGCGTAATTGATTTAACCGGGGCGCGGTTTCCACCCGCAGCTTCCCTCCTTCCGGCATCGCCTGAATCGCATTTAACAGCAGGTTTGCCAGCACGGTTTTAAAACGCTCCGCATCCACTTCCCAAATCAATGGTTCTGCAAAATGTTTCTGGATTTCAATGGACTGCGCAGCGCATTCCCTTTGATACAGTTGCAGTATCTCATCCAGCAGCCGGTTCATATCCGTGGGTGATTTCTGCAAATCTTCACTTCTTAAAAAACTCAGGAAGTTGTTAACGATTTTATCCAGCCGCCGGATCTCCGATTGTATCGTCTGAATGTATTCCATTGCCCGCCGGTCTGCGGCGCTGGTGTAGCGGTCCTTCAGATGATCGATGGTGAGATGAATGGCATTCAGCGGATTTTTAATTTCGTGCGCCACCCCGGCGGCCAGTTGTCCCATGGAAGCCAGCCGTTCTTTCCGCTGCAGCATTTCCTCTTTTTTGCGGTTTTTACGCAGTTCCGCCACCATCACGTCAAATGAACGGGAAAGATCGCCGATTTCGTCCCGCCGGCGGGTATCAATGGCAATATCCAGATTTCCCGCCGCCACATCATCAAAGGAGCGCTTCAGCCGGCGAATCGGATTCAGCGACCGGTTCGAGATCATCAGAATCAGCGCGATGGATAATCCGAAAAGCAGCAGGGTAACCAGAATATTACGGTTGCGGGATTTAACCAGCGCCTTTTGAATATCCGCGGTGTTGTAATTATAGCGGAGAACCCGCGGGGAATTGGGGGTCGAGAAATCGGGAATGGTAATGGAAAACACATGCTGGCTGTCCCGCGGGGTATGCTGTGTATATTTTTCTGTGAAGATATTCCGGATAGAATCGGTTTTAACCCGCAGTTCCTGCAGATCGATATCGATAGTCGGAATACGGAACTGCAGAGAATCACTGTGCAGTTTGCGGATGATTTCTTTTGCTCTGTGCATTTCCTTTTTCTGAATATGGATATCATTTAAAATGGAATCGCGTTCTGATTCAATTTCTATCTTCCTGTTTCTGTTCTGCGTGATCTTTTCTTCTCCCAATCCCGGAAGGTCCAAATCATCCATTAATCTGCTGATACTGTCCATTTGCAGGTTCAGCATTTTAAAATTTTCAGGTATTTTTTTCAGATCGGAGGGCATGCTGAAAATGAAAGCGGAATCGCCTGAAGAAGGAAAATGCCTGTTCCGGGATTGAAAAGCGCGGTTCGTTTCCAAAAGCGCATTATCCACAACCTGCAGGTAATACGCGTCCGTTGCAGTATTAATTGAGCGGGACAATTGGCTGATTTCCCGGGCTAAATCCTGCTGGGCCTTGTTGGTAAAATAAAACTGCACCGCCAGTATCACTGCCATCAGGAAGGAGAGCAGAATAAATATCTTAAGTTTAATGCTCATTATAATTACCCGTTAAAATAATGGGGAGCAGTTATTTGATGAACAGCTCCCCAGGTTCTTCGCACCTGCCGCATTCCAAATTTAAATTACACAGGAGGGGCGATTTGGATCTCCCTTTTCAGATGATATAAACTTCGATATCAATCTTTATCTTCTCAATATTATCTTTCAGTGAATCCAATTCAATTTTTTTGATTTTTAAACTGTTTTTCAGCTCTTTCATGTTTTGCGAGAAGGATTCCTCCAACCTCCGGTTTTTCTGTTTGGAAAGCCGTGCCTTAATCTCTTGGCTTCTACCTTTACGCTTTATTTTAAGAGTCACTGTTTCTCCCGGATCGAAAAAATTAATATACCGCTGCAGATCGGAATAGTCCTTAACAGTTTTACCGGCAACTTCTGTAATAATATCACCTGCTTTTATCCCGGCGGAATCCGCGGCGCTCTTTTCTCCCACACTTTCCACCAGAACCCCGTTTTCAACTTCAAAGTAAGCCTTCAACTGGTCGGTTAAATTTGTGACTTCCACCCCCAGGTAACCGCCTTTTTTATTTCCCATGAAAACAAATGCCTTATCCAGGTGTTGGGGAAGGTTTTCCAGTTCACTGAAATCATGATCAAAATCGAAATCAAAATCCAGGTCGAGGTCTTTACCATCAAATTTTACGATTACATCTTGCGGTTCGGATGGTTTAAGATCGGCCGTAAGATTTAATTTTTTTCCATCCCGGATGATTTCAAACTTTACCTGTTCAGGTTCTTTGATATTACCGACCAGATCCCTGAGCTGCCGGGCATTTTCAATTTTCCGGCCATCCCACTTACTGATGATATCCCCTTTCTGCAATCCCAGCCGTTCCGCTTCACTATCCTCCACAATATCTTTAATGACCACCCCTTCCGAAAGGCCGGTCTTTTCAAGGTCCTCTTTATCCGCATTCATTACGGCTGCGCCCAGGGCAACTTTTTCATGATCTGAAAACTTTAAAATGCGGTCTTCTTTTAATTCCGCTGCAAAAAGAATTTGCAGGGAAAGCAGAATAACTGCCGGAAGCATTAGATATGAATATTGTTTTTTCATTTTAAATCTCCTTTTTGGTTTCACTTACCGGTAATTAGGGCAGAATGCGTGCCAATCGGAAAAATGAAACAATATCTGGCTTTTCTCCTCTTCATTTAAAATAAAACACCTCAAATGAGGCATAAGCGTTCCTCATTTGAGGTAAAAATGTGGTAAAAGAAGTAATCCGGTAATAATCAGCAGCAGGTATTAAAATTTCTCATTCCGGAAAATATCCATGGCCAGATCGGGCTTGTCCACTTCCAGAATAATGATTCCTTTGCGCTGTTTGGGTTCAAGAGCACCATACATATAATCAACGTTGATCCCTGCATTGCCCAGCTTGCGGGTAAGGTCCATTAATGCCCCGCGATAGTTGGGCAGGTTTACCCGCAGCACTTCGCGCTCTTCCACGGTGTAGTTGTTTTCCTTTAAAACTGCCAGTGTGGCCGGCGGATCCGATACATAGAGACGGGCGGTATCTTCGAACATTCCCACAGCCCAGATGCTGATATCTTTTTTCTTGAGCACCCGGAAAAGTTCACCGGCGGCTTTGGGTTCATTTTCCAAAACAACAAATAACTCTTTGATTAATTCCATGTCATCTCCCGCAGTTTTTGAAACTGGTTGTTTTCTCCCCTTTGCTTGCAGGAAAAGTTTTAAAACTTAAAGGCCGGAGGTAAATAATCAACTGATTCCCGGTTCCGTCTTGTTCTTGCCGGAAAACCGGTTCCATGTATTCTGCATGATATGACGGGAAAATTTTCCCGGACTTTTCATTGCCGCGCTGACGATGGCCCTGGATATATTGCCTGCGGAATTCATCACAATTATACTGAGCATCCGGGCTGCCTCCAGAGTAGCGGAGCGCCGGATCATTCGGCGGTCTTTTTTAACCAGGGCACCGGTGTACTGGCGGGTAATTGCTCCCACCCGGAGGGTCAGGTATGCATTTGCCGAACCGGTCAGCAGAGATCCGGTGATGATGCCGGCAACCGTGCTGACGCCGGGAATGGCTCCGGTAAGGGTGGCGCCCAAAACGCTGGCAATAATGGGCTCGATCTGTTCATTGATATGAATATCGTTAAGTTCCCCCGCTACAAAAGAAGTGGCGGCAACGTTAGCATAAAGATGGGTGATTTCCCGCAGGGAGGGGCGCTGATAGTAAAGTTTTGCCACCTGCCAGACCATACGGAACTGTGTTATCAGCACCGTAAATGCATCCAGCCTGCCGGACTGGGAAATGGCGGTGGTAAGGAATACGGTAGTGGCATGCCGTTTTACAATCAGATTGGCATGTTCATCCAGCACAGCCAGAGCGGTTTCAACTTCCTGCAGAGTGTTCACCGGGTATTCGCGCAGCAGCGGGTTTTTGCGCAGCCGCCGGGAAAGCCGCTGCAGATATACATCAAATTCCGCTGAATTCTGGTTGGCGGGCGGCTGCAGCGCACGGGGCAGTCGAAAAAAAAGATAAACGGGATAAACAATTAAAATGGTATAAAGAAACAGTAATCCCCAGAATGCCGCTTTCCCCAGCAGCGGGTTGATTTGGGTGGAAATGGCAATAACCTGAACGGTTTGATTAATCACAAAAATGATAAACAGCACCAGTATCAGTGTGCTTAACAGTAAAAAAATGCGCTTCAGGTTATTCTGCAAAATTTCTCCCCTGCAAATAAGTTTGAACCCGTTCTACTATTTTTTCTTGTGATAAGTTGCTTTTCTTGATAATAATTGTCATAATATAGGCCACCGGCGGAGTGGTTGCAAATAAATGAAGAAGTCGGATCGTTTCATTGAGAGCCATCCGCCTGAGATGCTGCTTCTTATTTTCTGCATTTCCGGCTTCAGGGCATTGCCTTTGGCGGAGTGTATAAAAAACGTTCCGTTTTATCTTATTTCAAAACTCAGGAGGATCAATGAAAAGGAAGTGGTTCCTTTGGCTGTTTTATATCATTGTGTTTCTATCCTGCGGTACCCGTGATAAAGAGGAACCGGACGGCCGCCTGGGAAGCTATTCGCAGGTTTTACTCTCGGTTTCCGATATTCAGGCTTCACTCAATTTTTATCAGCAGCTCGGTTTACAGCAGATTGACGGGCGCACGGGCGGGCCGAATCCCTGGGTGCTGTTAACGGAGGGAAATAACAGCATTATGCTGAGTCAGAACGATTTTCCTTCCCCGGCGCTGACCTACTATGCGGATAATATGCTGGAGCGGGTAAAATATTTTCAGAAAAACAGCATTACCTTTTCAGACCTATCCTGGAAAGATGAAAAACTGCAGAATGCAGTATTACATGATCCGAACCGATTCGGCATCACCCTAATTGCTTTTGATCCTTCCCGTTTCCCTTCCGTGCAGGATACCACCGCAAGGGCGGGTTTGAAATTAATGGAAATCAGTATTCCCACCGCTGAAATGGATGAATCGGTAAATTTCTGGAAGAAGCTGGGATTTTCGGTTGTCGCGGAAAGGGATGCACCTAATCGGATCGTACAAGTATCGGATGGCATGCAGCACCTGGCTTTTCTCCAGACCAAGTCCTTTTCTGAACCCGCTCTTACCTTTGCAGCCGAGAACCCTGATACAGTGGTTTCCCGGCTGGAAAAAAAGGGCCTGCTGGAAGGGGAAGCCCATTACCTCAATAATGCTGTCGTTTTTAAGGACCCGGATGGGATACTGCTCCGGTTTATGAAAACCAACGAGTTGCCGCCGGAAAATTGAACATCAGGTCAGTTGTTCGCAAAGCGCTTCAAACTTCTGGCGGTTCTTCTGGATCAGATTTTCCGCCTGCAGTTTCAGCACCCGGATGTTAGTGCGGGTAGCATCATCCATATCATCACTGCCTTCATCCAGCCGCACCTGAAACCGGAAATAGCGGGGTTTTCCGTCTTCGCCGTCTGGCAGAAACTGTTGGAGCTGGTAATCCACAGTGTCGCTGACGCCGTCAAAAACCACGCTCAGCAAGGGCTGAGCCCAGCCGATCAAGCCCCAGTTTTTAGTCTCATTATATAACAAAGGCCGTGTCAGTTCGCCGGTACCCAGGGAAACCAGCAAAAAATCTTTCACCTCCCGGTGCTCGGCGCAGATTTCCGCATAGGCGCACATTGCCGGATTATTGGCAAAAACGCCCCCATCCACCAGGGCATAATACTCTCCCGCATTTTCAGTTGACAGTTGCAGCGGTTCAAAGTAGGTAGGGGCTGCAGAGGTGGCGCGGGCGACTTTCTTCATCGGGTAATTGTAATCGGATCTTTTTTTGGCGCGTTCACTGCGGAAGAAAAACGGAAAGCGCCGCTCAATTTCGTAACTGCTGATCAGTATCGGCTTTAATGCCTCTTTCAGCTCCGTTTCCCCGAAATACTGATCCAGAACTTCTTCAATTCCATCTGCAGGATACCGTTCTTCTGCCAGGGTGCCGATGGCGTGAATTTTGTGCCAGAGAGAGCGCGAAAAAATACGTGATCCTTCTTTTTCATATAAAGCAATTAAATCTTCCGCCGTATAGCGCGGCTTACCGCCGTCCCCCGGAATGGTCAGCGCCAGTGCCAGAATACCGCCGGTGGAAGTGCCGGCAATCAGATCAAAAGATTCCGCAATGGATTTGCCGGTGGTTTTTTCGATCTCCGCCAGCACCATTGCCGGAATAATACCGCGAATGCCTCCGCCGTCTATGGACAGGACTTTCATTTGAGCGGGCATCATTTTTCTCCTTATTTAATGGAAAAGGAACACCGTTATTTTATAAAGCAGGGTTTCAGGGATGAACTGCAAATGTCTGCACAAATTCTTTAAATTGAGGCTGCCAGTATTCGATTGTTTCCTGCGGTCCCACCGCTTTAAAAAACCAGGGGCCATTCGCGGTTTCCACAATAGCAGCCCACATGGCATAATTTTCCTTTTCTTCTTCGCTGGCATTGGGCATCATGGAGCGGCCCTGCAGAAAAGTGCCGTTTACCTGAACCACCGTTACCGGCAATCCGTTCACTTCCATTTTCTGCTGGTCCACATGCTCACGGGTAGGGCTTCCGTCAGGCTGGTTAAATTGATTATACCAGCGGTCCAGATTGGCCTGCACGCTGCCGCCGGTTCCGGGAAAGAAAAAAACCGCCAGGGTGGCATCTTCTTTACCTTCCTGACCGGGCAAACGGTATTCGGCGCGCCGCATGGAGGAAGATGGCTGTTCCTTCATCCAGCCGTCGGGTGCCTGATAAACCACGGTGCCGCCGGGCAGGTTGCCCTGTTGCGCCGCCGCTTCTTCCGCTTCGCCTTCACGTTCCGTATCGGAATCACATGCGAAAATCCCCAGCGACATAATCAAAACGGTGCAAATCAGCAAATATTTAATCATAAAAAAATCTCCCTGTATTTGGGTAAAAGATCGTGAATTTCCGGCAGTATAAATACCTGAAGAATATAAAGGGGAGAATGATTCTCAGCAAGCGAAATGCGGGGGAGGGGAATGGAAACCGGCCAATTCTTAAACCATTTTGGCTTCTGTTTTACCGATTTTAATGATCAGCAGCGAAATATCATCCGGCAGGTCCTCCTTTTCTGCATAATCCGACACCTGCTGCAGAATGGTTTGGTAGAGAAC
>JBAPTX010000476.1:0-4010 GCA_049282375.1 Calditrichia bacterium | reverse complement strand
CCCCTTTTTCTGTATAACCGATACTGCGGATTCCACCGCTTCCTTCGGGGTCTGCACAGTTTCAATTCCCGGAACCGCCACCCAGGGTTGAACGGCAATCACTTTTTTGCCCAATTGCAGCGCATAGGCAATTTCCGATAACGTGCCGTATTTGCCATCCACCGCAATAACTGCAGCCGCAGAACGGACAATGATAATATTCCGTCCGACTCCCATTCCAGTGGGTACCGCAATTGTAACATACGGGTTCGCTTCACCGGCAATCTCGCCCGGCAGAATTCCAATGGTCAGTCCCCCGGCATCCTGCGCCCCCTTACAGGCAGCTTCCATTACGCCCCCCAGTCCGCCGCAAATTAAAACAGCCCCTGCTCCGGCAATCCGCTTTCCGATCTCACGGGCAGTTTCATATACTTCATTGCTGCAGGTATTGCCCCCGACTACCGCGATCAGAGGAAGGGTATTATTTGAATTCGCAGGGGTTTCCAGCGGCATGGGCTTTCTGCTGTCCTTCATCAGGGTGTTAACCGGTAAATGGTGCGCGGAAATGGGATTGTTTCCCGGATATGAGGGATGCCGCAAATCCAGGCAACGGTGCGTTCAATTCCCAATCCGAAGCCCGAATGGGGCACGCTGCCATAGCGCCGTAAATCCAGGTACCATTCAAATGGCTCATGCGGCAGATTATGTTCGTCCAGCCGCTTGACTAAAGTATCGTAATCATCTTCGCGCTGGCTGCCGCCAATTATTTCCCCATACCCTTCCGGCGCCAGCACATCCATTGCCAGTGCCAGTTTATCGTTCTCCGGATCGCGTTTCATGTAAAAAGCTTTTACCTGAGCCGGGTAGCGATGCACAATTACCGGACGATCGTATTTTTCTGATATAATGGTCTCATCCGCCGCGCCGAAATCGTCGCCCCATTTAAAATCCACCCCGTTTTCTTTTAAAACATTGACGGCTTCGTCATAGGAAATCCGGGGGAACGGCGCTTTTATTTTTGCTAAAATGGAAATGTCCCGTTCCAGTGTTTCCAGCTCGCCGCGCCTGTTTTCCAGCACCCGCTGCACAATGTAGCTGATAAAATCTTCGGCAAGCTTCATATCATCATCCAGATCGAACCAGGCCACTTCCGGTTCCACCATCCAGAATTCAGTTAAATGCCGGCGGGTCTTGGATTTCTCGGCCCGGAAAGTGGGCCCAAAACAGTACACTTTTCCGAATGCCAGTGCACCGGCTTCGGCGTAAAGCTGGCCGCTCTGGGTTAAATATGCTTTGCTGCCAAAATAATCGGTTTCAAATAAGGTGGAAGTTCCTTCGCAGGCGGCGGGCGTAAATATGGGGGAATCCACCAGAATAAACCCCTGCTGATTAAAGAAATCATGAATGGCAGAAATGATCTCATGACGAATGCGTAAAATTGCATGCTGCTTGCTGGAACGCAGCCAAAGATGGCGTTTGTCCATCAGGAATTCGATCCCGTGTTCTTTTTTGGAAATGGGATATTCCTGCCCGGCATCCATAATTAAAACATCACTGACCTGCAGTTCATACCCCAGGGGAGACCTTTTGTCTTCTTTTACCAGACCTTTAACCAACAGAGATGTTTCCAGCCCCATTTCTTCATACTTGTTAAAAATTTCCTCCGAAACATCGTTCTTCATCACCACACATTGAATGATCTGAGTGCCGTCCCGCACCAGCAGGAATTGTATTTTTCCGCTGGATCTTTTATTATATAGCCATCCTGCAATCACCACTTCCTTGCCCAGATGCTGATGAATATCTTCAATGTAAACCCGCTTTTTAAAATCACTTTTTTGCAGCATAATCTCTCCTAACCGTTTACCTGCTGAAATCCCCTTCCGGGGCTGAAATTACTGAATTATCGAAATCCGGCATTTCCGGCATATCAGCTAACTGCTTTACAAAGGCAGCAATATGGCCGGCAATCCGCGTTAATTTCTGAAAATCAATTTTATCCGGTGTATCCCCCGGCTGGCTGTAATCCGTATGGAAGCCGGTGAAATAATAAACCACCGGAATTTTTGCTTCATGAAAGGCGGCGTGGTCGCTGCCGCTGGTAAAATAGGCGTTGGGATCAAACAATAAATGAAGAGGCCGGGTGATATTCACTTTGCGGGCAACTGCCGCCAACTGCGGCGCCTGGGCAGAATAAAAAATCATGACTTTATTTTCAGCATCTTCGTCCATCATTGGCTGACGCAATGCCGCAAAATTAAAGGAGGCATCCCGGCCGATCATATCCATATTAAAGGCCGCTTTTATCCGGGATAGCGGAACCGGAGGGTGATCCAGAAAGTAGCGGCTGCCCAGCATTCCCTTCTCTTCGGCATCCCAAAAAGCAAAGATGATGCTGCGCTGGGGCTGCTGCATTTTGGATAATCCGGCCAGCGCCCGCGCTATATTCAAGTTGGCGGCAACGCCGGAAGCGTTGTCATCGGCTCCGAAATAAATCCGGTTCTCTTTTATTCCTTCATGATCAAAATGGGTGCCCCCTAAAATATACTCATCACGCAACTGCGGATCACTGCCGGGCAGAACCGCCAGAACATTGCGGCCTTTTCTGACTTCTGTCTGCGGAAGTTTTATCTTTAAATCCGCCTGCAGATTTTTTGCAGCATCTTCTCTCCACTGAAAATTTCCTGATTTGCCCGAAGCCCATTTTTGCAGCCGTTTCTGCTCCGGAGAATCCCCGCCATTGTAAAGACGACCGAACACTTTTTTTGCAAACTCACCGGACAAATAAATAACCGGCAGGCTTTTTTCATTTTGAAGCACAAACTGAGTTTCCCCGGACCGGCGCCCCTGCCGCTGTAAAAATTTATCGTAATAGTCCACACGGGCGGGATCCGGAATCAGGATCAGAGCTTTTGCCCCCGTTTTCGCCAGGTTTTCTGTTTTCCATCCGGGCAGGCTATAATGCGTGATGTGATCACCATTAAAGAAAAGGCTGTCACCCGAAAGCTGCGGCTCCCCGTAAAAAGCCAGGGCAATCTTTCCCTTACAGTCGCGCCCGCTCAGATCGTCATAATTAAACTCCGGCGCCTGAATGCCGTATCCGACAAAACAAACATCTCCTTTGAGATCGGCCGGCAGGGGGGAATTGAAAAAATAGAAATAATCCTGCTGCGGCCTGGCTTCAATGCTGATTTCACGCATATGAAAGGTAAGGCTGCTTTCCACCTGGGAAGGAACAGCACCGGCCATTTCAAAGGTCTGATAATATGGTGTAAGAATGGAAGACTTATCGGCTTCAAAAAACGGTTTCAACTGCAGCGCATACAGGCGGGAAGCCAGAAAAACCGCGGCTGTTTGAGCCCCGGCGAGTCCCGTTTCCCTTCCCTGCAGTTCGCCGGAAGCCAGAAAATAGACATCCGCTTTCAGCAGGCTGGAATCCATTGAAACGGAGCGGCCGTCCGGCTGCGCATGGCACATCATAATAAGTGCCAGAGATACCGTCCATGCCGCGGGGATATATTTCAACAATTTCTTCATTTATCGTCTCCGTTTATAAGATGCAAATAATAATTACAGCCATCTGCAAAATCAACTTTCAAATCAATTAAAAGGCCTTGCAGGGGCTTCAAATCACATGAATAAAAATTCGGGTTTCATGAGAATTTTTTTCTTTTGTATTCAATTTGTAATTTTGAATTTGTAAATTGTCGGCTCAATAAGACCTGAGGGTATAACTCATCCTGATTTCTAAAAAAATTCCTGCCTCAAGTGAAACCTAATTTGCTGTTATTCGTCTAATTCTTCCGAATACCGACTAATTATGAATTCAGTCGATAGTCGGGGGAAAGAACAAAATGCACGAAAATGATCAACAAAAAAGAAAAAAGATAAAAGAAGCCGCCCGGCAGCTCTTTTTTCACTTCGGATTCAATAAAACCGCAATGGAAGACATCGCGCATCAGAGCGGATTGGCCAAGGCAACTCTGTATTACTATTATACCGGAAAAGAAGAAATATTTAATGAAGTGGTT
>JBAPTX010000475.1:0-8614 GCA_049282375.1 Calditrichia bacterium | reverse complement strand
GCGTATGATGCTTCCACTGATCTTTTCTGGACGGTTAACTTTGGCGGCAGCCTTTATGCCTTTGACCGTAGCGGTAATGTCATTCAGCAGTTTGCGAATCCTGCCAGCAGTTACGGTGCAGCCTGGGCTCCATATTCCGACGGCGGCCCCTATATCTGGTTGAATTCGGGAACCACCACGGGCGACACCCACCACATGGATCAGGTGGACCCCGCTACCGGCCAGTTAACCGGCGTCTCCATTACCGGTATTGCTGCAAAGATTGCCGGTGGTCTGGACATTGCCGGCGGTTTGACCAACTATCCCGGCCAGGCTGTAATGATGGCCATCGGTCAGACCGATGTGCTGAGTCTGTGGGATCTGGATGCAGCGGCGGGCGGCAGTTCGCAGATGATGAAGATGCTGGAACCGACTGCCGGTGTGATTGCCCCCGGAGACAACACCGACCTGATGATCCGCATGTTTGGTGTTGATCCCGCGCAGCGCGACACCATGCTGACCGAATATGTATCCATCGAATCCAACGATCCGGTGAATCCGGTGGTTGTGGTGGAGGTGAATGATTCTGTTGTGACCGCCATTGGCGATCCGCAGCAGTTGCCGACTACCTTTGACATCAGCCAGAACTATCCCAACCCGTTCAACCCCAGCACCAGCCTGAAATTCCAGGTGCCGCAGGTGAGCGAAGTAAAGCTGATCATCTATAATGTACTGGGACAGAAGGTGCGCACCCTGGTCAACAGCCGTTATGAACCGGGCCGTTATGCCGCCACCTGGGACGGACGCAACGACCTGGGTAAACAGGTTGCCAGCGGTGTCTATATCTACCGCTTCCAGGCAGGTGATTTTATCCGCACCCATAAGATGATGCTGATGAAGTAAACCCTATAGGCAACATCATTGCCTTAATTTTAAAACCCCGGTCCTCTGGATCGGGGTTTTTTTGTTGCAGGGAAATATCTTTATTTTTAGCAATTAATTTTCATATCGACAATATGTAAACGAGCTTCTTCATTATACTGCCCGCACTTTCTGTTCCCATGAACAGTGCTGAAATTCGCACTCTGGATATTTCAATTTTCTGGCGACTCAAAAATAAACTTTATTCGGGAAATTTCGTTAACACACCCATTGAAAGCTTGTCTTTCCTGTAAGTCATCATCGGTAATACGTTGAATTTCAGGACAGAAATCCGGGAGAAAAAAATGGAAGTAAGGCATACCTATAAAGCTATAGTTATCGGTACAGGACAGGGGGGAGCACCCCTGGCCTCGGCACTGGCTGCCGCCGGATGGAATACAGCCGTCATTGAGCAGGCCTATGTGGGCGGATCCTGCATCAATTACGGCTGTACGCCCACAAAAGCCCTGGTCGCCAGCGCTAAAACAGCTTATACAGCAGCACATTCTGGTGAATATGGAATTGAAATTCATAATTTGGCTGTAAAATGGGAGCGGGTCCGGCAACGCCGTGATGAAATGGTGGAAAGTTTCCGCAGCGGCAGCCGTAAGCGACTGGAACAGCAGGAAAATCTGGACCTGATTTTTGGAAAGGCGCGCTTCGCGGGCAGGAAAACCATTGAAGTAACGACAGAAAATGACTCCTTTAGATTAAAGGGTGAAACAATCATCATCAATACCGGTGCAAAGGCAGTTATACCGCCAATAAAGGGGCTTGAACAAACAGACCATCTGGATTCAACCACAATTCAGCGGCTGGATAATTTACCCGATCATCTGCTGATTTTAGGCGGCGGTTACATCGGACTGGAATTCGGTCAGATGTTTCACCGTTTTGGCAGCAAGGTTACTTTAATTCAAAGAGGGAAGCAGTTGCTCCCCAGGGAAGATGAAGATATTGCAGAGGCCGTTTACAATATTCTTTCTGAAGAGGGGTTATCAGTTCATTTGAACAGCGAAGCCTTTCGTGCAGAAAAATTAGAAAATGGATCAATCCGGCTGCACCTGGAAACACCGGAGGGGCGGCAGAGGGTGGAAGGCAGTCATTTACTGATTGCTGTCGGCAGAAAACCGGCAACTGCAGATTTGAACTTAGCCGCTACGGGCGTGGAAACAGATAAAAAGGGATATGTTCAGGTTGATGACCATCTGCAAACCGGCATCCCCGGAATATATGCCATCGGAGATGTGAAGCCGGGACCGGCCTTCACCCATATTTCCTATGATGATTTCCGGGTAGTGCGGGACCAACTGCTCGGAAACGGCCGGAATTCCATGCGGAACCGCCTGGTTCCCTATACTGTATTTATGGACCCGCAGCTTGGGCGGGTGGGATTATCTGAAAAGGAAGCAAAGCAACAGAATATCAGTTACAAGGTTGCCCGCTTATCCATGGACAGTGTTGCCCGTGCCATCGAAACCGGCCATACCCGCGGATTTATGAAAGCGCTGGTAAGCAGTGACAGTGGAAAAATACTGGGTTGTGCGATTCTGGGAAGTGAAGGCGGTGAAACGATGGCGGTTTTGCAGACAGCTATGATGGGAGAACTGCATTATTCACAAATCCGGGATGCGGTGTATGCTCATCCCACTTATGCAGAATCATTGAACAATCTGTTTATGAAAATTGAAGATTAAGTAATTTTTGAACCCTAATAAAATTTGGGGCAAATAGTGATAACTATTAAGGAGCCGATATGCAGCGCAGTGATTTAATGAATCAATTTATAAATGTTCGCCGGGAAACAGAAAAGATCTGTGCCCCATTAGAAACCGAAGATTATGTCGTGCAACCGGTTGAGGATGTCAGCCCGCCTAAGTGGCACCTGGGGCATACCACCTGGTTCTACGAAGAAGTGTTCCTGAAGCACTACCGGCAGAATTACGAAGTTTTTCATCCCCTCTACAGTTTTATTTTTAATTCCTATTACCAGAGTTTCGGTGAACGCTGGGACCGCCCGCGCCGGGGCGTACTTTCCCGTCCTTCTGTGCGGGAAGTTTTTAATTTCCGATCAGCCGTCACCGGCCGCATGGTGGAATTAATTGAATCAGTGGATGAGAAACAGTGGCCTGAATTCAGTAATCTCCTGGTTTTGGCCATGAACCATGAGCAGCAGCACCAGGAGTTAATGGTAACGGACATAAAGTATATTCTCGCGCAGAATCCGCTGCAACCTGTTTATCAGCATGCGCGCCGCGATAAAGAACCGGCATTTGTTGAATCCCTGTTTATTCCCGTAGAAGGGGGGCTTTATAAAATCGGTTTTCAGCAGCAGGGTTTTTGTTATGATAATGAACAGCCCGCCCACCAGGTGTATGTGGATGATTTTAATTTACAGAACCGGCTGGTCACCAACGCGGAATATCTCGAGTTTATGGAAGACGGGGCTTATCGGGATTTCAGATTCTGGTTATCTGATGGCTGGGAGGCAGTCCAGCAAAGGGAATGGCAGGCGCCGCTGCATTGGCGGAAAATCGAGGGCCAATGGCAGGAAATGACCCTGGGAGGCTGGCGTCCCCTCAAAATGGAAGCGCCTGTTTGCCACATCAGCTATTATGAAGCGGCGGCGTATGCAAACTGGGCCGGTCACCGGCTGCCCACTGAGGCCGAATGGGAAATTGCCGCACGGAAAAGCGGTGTAACCCCGGCAGCAGGCAATTTCCGGGATGACGGATTTCTGCACCCGCAGCCCGCTGACCGTGAAAAGGCACCGCCGGAAAAAGACCTGCTGCAGATGGCCGGCGATGTGTGGGAGTGGACCGGCTCTGCTTACCTTCCCTATCCGAATTACCGCCAGGCGGCCGGGGCATTGGGTGAATATAATGGCAAATTTATGGTCAACCAGATGGTGCTGCGGGGCGGTTCCTGCGCGACCAGCCGTGACCATCTGCGCCTGAGTTACCGCAATTTTTTTCAGCCGGATAAACGCTGGCAGTTTACCGGGATTCGCCTGGCGGAGTTGAAATAAATACCCGACCACAGTTTCGAACATATTCTCAGGATGAGTGGTATTTTCAGGATTGAAGGACCGGCTCAGGAAATCTCAATTGATGCGGGAATTCAGAAGTTCATAAAATAACGTGCATTTCAACAGGAATGAGGAAGCAAGATGGCAATTGAATATCGCATATTGACACCCAAAGACCTGGATACTGTGGACAGTGAAAAGAAGAATTTCGCACTGGATGTCCTGATCGGCCTGTCCGAAATGCCCAAAAGATTATCTTCCATGTATTTTTACGACGATTATGGCAGCCAGCTTTTTCAGCAGATCATGGAACTGCCGGAGTACTATTTAACCGAATGCGAATTCGATATACTGCGGAATCATAAAGAACGGATTTCAAAGTTATTGAAGGGGAGGGCATTTAATCTGGTTGAGCTTGGAGCAGGGGACGGCCGCAAGACCAGCATCCTCATTAAACACCTGCTGGAAAATGATTTTCAGTTTGAATATGTGCCCATCGATATTTCCGAAGGCGCCATGAAATTCCTGGTGCAATCCCTGCAGGAAAAATTCCCCGGACTGTCCGGCAATGGAATTGTTGCCGAATATTTTAACGGATTAAAATGGCTCAATAAAATACAGTCCCGGCCCAATCTGGTGCTCTTCCTCGGTTCCAACCTGGGTAATTTTAACAAGGCCCGCTCAAGGGTTTTCCTGCGAAATTTATGGAATACACTGAATGACGGCGATTTTTTAATGACCGGTTTTGATCTCAAAAAGAATATAGATCTGATGCTGAAAGCGTATAATGATGAGCAGAAAATTACTGCAGAGTTTAACCTGAATTTATTAAAACGGATTAACCGGGAACTGGGCGGGAATTTTAATATTGATAAGTTCCGCCATTACGCCAGCTACGACGTATTTACCGGCGCTATGGAGAGTTATCTGGTCAGCCTGAAAAAACAGTCGGTCCTGATCCGCGAAATCGGACAAACCTTCTCTTTCCGCGACTGGGAACCCATTCACACTGAATATTCTTACAAATATTTAATTGACGATATTGAACAACTGGCGGAGGTTACCGGATATTCCATGGTGGAACACCTGTACGATTCCCGCGGTTATTTTGTGGATTCGGTCTGGCAGGTTAAAAAAATGGCAACTGCAATTAAATAAAATTCCTCAATAAAGATAAACCTTTCTGCCAGCTATTTACTGGAAAGAACCAATTTAAAATGTATCTGCATTTCATTACTTTACAACGCCAGGTGCAGGACCTTGCCCGTCAGTTTAAGGGTGCACGTCTCAGTAGAATTTATACTTCCCGTAAAAATGAACTGACTCTTGTACTTGAACGGGAGAACGGCCGCTTTTACCATGTGCTGTTATCAGCCGGTCCGGTTTACCCGTTTATTCTTGTTCGCGACCCCCGCCGGCGGGGAAAAAATACCACAGATCTGCTGCCGGCACTTCAAAATTCTATTATTGAAGAAATGAAGATGGCGGACAGTGACCGCATAATCCACATTGAATTCCGGAACTCGCCATACAGCCTCTGGCTGCAGTTTTTCCGGAATCATACCAATTTTTTTGCCGCTGATGAGAATCTGAAGATTGTTGATGCATTTAAGAACACCAGCAAACATAAGGGGAAAGTTTATCGAAACGAGAAGCAGGATTTTGTTGATATTGAAAATATCAGTGCGCAGGAGTTTAAAGATATCATTCGGGCTCAACCTGATGCGGCTTTAAAACAGATGCTGCGCAAGCGCTTTCTTCATGTATCTCCATTGCTCATACGGGAAGCTGCCTTCCGGGCTGAACTGAAGGCAGACTGCGCCGTTTCAGACCTTACAGATGCGGAACTGCAACAGTTGCATCAGGTTTTTTCTCTTTTGCTGCAGCAGTGCAGGGATGACAAACCCAGGGTCTATCTGGAAGAGGACAGCCCCGCTTTTTTCACCCTGACGGCATTTCGCCTGTTTGAATCCCTTCCCTGTAAAATATTTGAAAACATCAATGATGCTCTGGCCTGGTTTATTTTCAACCGCAGCCGTAGTGAAAGTCTCCGGCAAAAAAAGCAACGAATTAACGAAACACTTGACCGGAAAATATCGCAGTTGGAGCAGGTGATCCGGCATTTAAATGCTATCCCGCCGGAAAGCGACCGCCGCGCTTACTTTCAAAAAGTTGGCGAATTGCTGCTGTCCCAACCCCATTCAATAAAAAAGGGTGCTGAAAAGATACAATTGACGGATTACTTCGACACTGCGCAAAAAACCCTGCAGGTCCGGGTAGATCCCAAACAAACTGTGGCGGAAAACGCGGAAATCTATTTTCAGAAAGCAAAAAGGGCCGTTGCCGGTCAACGACAAAGATTGCAGCGGCAGAAAGACCTGCAAAACCAGGCCGCCGCTTTAAAAAAATACAGGGAGCAGATACAATCCACAGAACAGTTCCGCGATCTGGAAAAAATGGAAAAAGAGCTGCAGCAAATTCATGTACTGCAGACAGACACGGACAAAATGGAATCCGTTTACCGGCCGTTTAAACAATATTTTTTTAAAAATTGGGAAATCTGGGTGGGCAAAAATGCCCGGTCCAATGATGAGATGACTTTTTGCAGCGCTCATAAAGAGGACTTATGGCTGCATGCTCAGGGTGCTGCAGGATCGCATGTGGTTGTGCGCTGTCGTAATCGTTCTGCAGATCCGCCCAGAAATATTATCGAACATGCCGCCCGGCTGGCTGCCCGCAACAGCGCAGCCAAACATTCCTCCTATGTTCCGGTAATGGTTACCCGGGTGAAATATGTGCGCAAACCTCGCGGATCTGCCCCGGGGGCAGTGGTGCCAAGCCGTGAAAAAACAATTTTTGTAGAAATTTAAAATAATGCAATCAGCATGAAACCCCCAACCGGAACTTTTATCATTCCGGAACACATTACTGATGTGAGCCAACATCAGGAGTTTATTTCTTGCACACTAAAATGGGAGCAGGTTTATGAAAAAGATGATTCTGACATTATCCGTTATTTTTTTAATTAACTGCAGCGGCCGGGCACAACCTGCACTGACGCTGGAACCGGCTTTCCCTGAATTGCGCTTTACCCGCCCTGTCGATCTGCAGCACGCCCCGGGGAATAACCGCCGATTGTATGTAATGGAACAGGCCGGTATTATTTATTCATTTGAAAATAAACACGATGTCAGCCGGAAAATTCAGTTTCTGGATGTCCGTGATCTGGTGGACGACAGCGGCAATGAAGAAGGCCTGCTCGGTCTTGCCTTTCACCCAGACTTTGAAAGTAACGGCTATTTTTTTATTGATTATACCGCCGGCAGTCCCGACCGGACCGTTATTGCCCGCTATCATGTCAATCCGGAAAAACCGCTGAAGGCGGATGCGAACAGCGCCAAAATTATTCTGGAAATTCCCCAGCCGTACAGCAATCATAACGGCGGGCAGATCAGTTTCGGGCCGGACGGTTACCTGTATATCGCCATGGGAGACGGCGGCGCCGGGGGTGATCCCCACAATAACGGGCAGGATCCGTCCACATTGCTGGCGGCAATATTGCGTATTGATGTGAATGCGGAGAATGGTAAAGCTTATGCAATTCCACCGGATAATCCCTTTGTCGGGAATAAGAAAGGCTACCGCGAAGAGGTTTATGCTTATGGACTGCGCAATCCCTGGCGATTCAGCTTCGATGCCGAAACCGGGGAATTGTGGGCCGGCGATGTCGGACAGAATAAATATGAAGAAGTGGATTACATTATTAAAGGCGGTAACTACGGCTGGAATATCAGGGAAGGATTTCATCCCTATCAGCCGGAAGGGCGCAGAGACAAGGTGGAACTCCCGGTAACGGAATACTCTCATCAGGCGGGGCAGTCCATTACCGGCGGCTTTGTTTACCGGGGCAGCCGTCTGCCGGAACTGCAGGGATATTATATTTATACGGATTATGTTTCCGGCCGTATCTGGGCTTTTCCGGCCGATCAAAAAGAAAAACCCGAAGTTACCCTGCTGCTGGACAGCAGTAAAAATATTTCATCTTTTGGGGTTGATGCGGAAAACGAAATGTACCTTTGCGCATTTGACGGATTTATCTACAGGTTCAAACAAAATAAAGAGAGGGGAAAAAGATTTGGAAGATATTTTCAAGGGTAATATTACCGAATATCTGGATTCGCTGCTGCCGGAACGTCCGCAGGTATTGCAGGAAATGGAAGCCTATGCTGCAGAAAAGGGATTTCCGATTATCGGTCCGCAGGTTGGCCGGATACTCTGGTTACTGGCGCGGCTTCAGCAGCCGGCCCGGATTTTCGAACTGGGTTCCGGGTTCGGCTATTCGGCCCTCTGGTTTGCAATGGGAGCGCCGCAGGCAAACATCATCTGCACGGACGGCAGCGCAGAGAATGTGAAACTTGCCGAAAAATGGCTGAGTCAGGCCGGCATCTGGCAGCAGATTGAATTCCGGCAGGGCAGGGCGCAGGAAATTTTGCAGCAGCAGGACGGGAAATTCGATATCATTTTAAATGATGTGGACAAGCAGCAGTATCCGGGCGTGTTCGAGCTGTCCAAAAAATATCTGGCAACCGGCGGACTGCTGATTACCGACAATGTGATCTGGAGCGGGAAAGCGGCCGACAAAAATGTACAGGATGAGGCAACCAATGCCATCCGCGACTATAACAG
>JBAPTX010000474.1:0-5087 GCA_049282375.1 Calditrichia bacterium | reverse complement strand
GTTTTCAGGAGATCGGCATTTTCATTATCCACTGCACCGATAATCGAAACCTGTAAGGTACCGTTAACTTGAGTGGCACTAAATTCCATTTTATAATACCTCCATATTTTCCTTTAATATGGCAAACAATTATCATGCCATTTATATATTAAGGAATAGCAGGCTTTATATTTTTATAAATAATAAAGAGTGACGATTTAATACACAATGACCTGCTTTAATGAACGATAAAAGCGACAGCATTACGGTTGAGCTATTTCATAATCCAGCAGCATTTTCATTTCAGGATCTACCTGAACGGAAATTACTTTATAAGGCAATTGAACTGAAAAGTTTTCCTTCCACTGGTTCAGCTCGAAACGAAGCAGGGAATCTTTTTCCGTACCTTTGAACAGCAATTCTACCGGCATTTCAAAAGGAATTCGACTTTCCTGATTTTGCTTAACGTTAATATTATATGAATAAAATCTTTGTGACGCCTTGTTTTCCCGGATTTCCCAAACCAGTTCAGGTATCACCTTTTCTTTCACCCATTGTTCAAAAAAACGGTGCAATTCTATGTTGGAAACGAATTCGAATTCCTGAAATAGCTGTTCTTTGCTGATATTCCCGTATGCATGATGTTCTAAAATATTGTGAATCGCCTGATAAAAAGCTTCATCCCCGATTTTCTGGTGCAGCATGTAAAAAAGCCAGGCGGCTTTATAGTAAATCCGGCCGGAGTGATAAACCTGCTCCGGATCAGTAATATCCTGCACCAAAACAGAACCTTTTTTCAAATAACGGCGGGATTTCATGTAATATTTTAAGGTCGTCCCGCCGCGTGTATGCTGCAGGTATAATCCGGTAAAATAGGTGGCCAGCCCTTCGCTGATCCAGGTGTCATGAAATGAAGAGGGAGTCACCATATTGCCAAACCATTGGTGGGCTAATTCATGAGCATAAAGGCTTTCCCTGCGCGGATTGATATCAAGAACTCCGGTAAGTGTCTGGTTCTCCATCCCCCCGCGCATCGCATGTTTAACCATACCATATTTTTCATTTTCAAAAGGATAATCTCCCAAAACATGATTGAAATAGTTAAACATGCCTGTCAACTGCGTGAATACTAAAGATGATTGCGGCAGATCTCTGGAAAAACAATAAAGTTGCACTGGAAATGGTTTCTCCCCGCCTGAACGGCAGATTTGTTCATACTTAAGAAAGGGGCCTATGTGAACTGTTATCAAGTAGGTTGCGATAGGATAACTGCTGGACCATTCATAGATGATGCGCCCGTTACTGCTGGATTTTTTATCTGATAAAATCCCATTTGATACGGCCACCAAGCTGTCCGGCACATTCAGCCGCACCCTTAGCGAATCTGCTTTATCGGATGGATCGTCTTTGCACGGCATCCAGCTTTGTGCTCCGAAGGGAGGATTTGTGGTTGAAATCCAGGGATAAACCTTATCATTAAATCCAACTGTTTCTAAGGTCCAGCCCGGTATCCAGGCGTGATAAGCTTGCGGCCAGCCATGATAATAAACAATAATGGCGGAAGTATCCCCGGCAGTTAATTCAGGATTAATATTGATTTTCAGTAAATTGCGGGAATGCCTAAAGTCTTCTGCACCCCTGATCGAATCCACCTGCATGTTGCTGCTGAAGTTCAGGGTCAGTTCTGACATATCTTTGAGAATTACATACTTTATCTTCATTTCACCTTGCAGGTTGCCTTTCCTGAGAGAAGGATCCAAATACACTGCAAGCTCCAGTTCATATGACCTTACATCATAATGATGCTGCTGTGCAAAAGCAGTATCCGCATTTTGATAATAAAATGTACCATTGTTCATTTCTGAAGATGAGGGTTGAAGCACTTTTTTAACAACCAAGATAAAGGAAAACAAGGCCAATAAATATATCATCAATTTGAAGGGATATGACAAGATTGCCTGACGGGATGCCGGTTTATAGGAAGAGACTGCCTCTGATTCGTTCTTCAGAATAATGTGATTGACCCTCATATAAATCTGTTTAAAGATATAATGCCGGAAAGTAAATGACCTTTACGGATAAAACAAATCATGAAAAATTCAACAATTCTGACCCTGCACAGTAACAAAAAAAACCGCTGTTTGCTTGTGCTTAACAGCGGTTTTCTGCCTATCATATTTTTAAAAGATATTAATAAATGGTTGCACGAATAACGCCATCCGGACTGGAAACCGTTTGCACATTCATATATGTAAGACCCTTAAGCATGGCATAGCGGAGCTCATTCAATGTTTGCTCGTTAAGGGGGCCCGTCAGGTTTTTATTGTCCAACACTCCCTGCACCAATATTCCATTCAGTCCTCTCTCATTCTCGGCTTTAAAAAGGGTTGCCACTACAGGTCCATCCATACCCGGATTTTCTGCCACATGAATATTGATTTCGGTAATATTGGAAATATCATGAATATTCACTTCAAATTTCATTAGTGAAAATTCAGTATCAAATCCAAAGAATGCAGAACCCTTACTGGGAATTTCTCCCTGTTGATTGGTTCTATTGAATTCAGCATCAAATCTGCTTTTATCCTTCAACTGGGCATCATAAGACTTTTGTAAAATATTTTGAGAAGGCCGCATAAATGAATCATTGATACTGTTTTCAAAATCGGGTGAATTGACCCCTTTTTCACTGCAACCCAGTGCAAAAATTAAAATTAATAATCCTAAACTGAATAATTTAAAATGATTCATGATAAATCCTCCTTTGAGATATGGTTAGTTTTTCAACACTGCTTGTACCTCTTTCAAAGGACGTGCCAGAAATCTGAATGTATATAAATGGTAAGTGTGATAAAGGTAGATAGCCATTTGGGAAGAACTACAACAACCCATTGCAAAACTTGGACAGCGCAGATTATGCACCGTGTGAGTAATATAATCACAGTTAATTATAATTTTTGAAGGTATTAAGATAATAGCAGGGTGTGGTCAAATTCTTTACCGCAGTTCACTCATAAAAAGACAGTTCAGGGGGATATTCGGTTTCGCCATAATAAAACAGGTACTTTAATAACAGTCGCAGTCCATCCCAGTCTTTTTCCTGTGGGAAATAACGAAAAGACCGGGTTAAGAGATCATGGTAAAAACTCCATTGCGGAAAATGGGATTTCGCATGATTTACCGCAATTTTCTTAAAATTTCGCATTCCAAGTTCCAGCGATAGCCGAAGTGTTTCCAATTCTCCTGAATCTGTAAAGCGGTTCGAGGCGACTAAAATCCGGTTAAAAAGAGGAAGCTGGACTTTTAAACTCCATTCTTCGGCTAAATCGATAAAACTGCTTTTTTTAATACTGCCTGCAAAAGCTTTTTCACCGGTAAGAAGCAGCGCAGGAAAGGACTCTAATAAATCTTCGGCTTCACTTTCCCCGGGAATGGGTTCCCAGACGGCATCTGTTTCAAAAACTTCCCGCATGACAATGCGGGCAATAAAAGATTCAAAAGTATCTTTGTTATTTTCCTTATAATAAATCAAATCCATGCCGGCAAGATTTTCTTTGAAAAAGAGCAGCACATTGCTGGAGGCCTGCTCACTGAGAATGGCAAAATCTTTAATTACCCTCAGGCTGCTTGTTATCCGGGCATAAGCAGCGGGTGACAATAGTCCTAAAACCGCTTCATTTTGCTGCAAAAGCTGTTCGATTTCTTTTTCAGGCAGAATTTTAATTTCAAACTGGTGGGGAATCAGACCCTGGCGGAGTGCATAAAAAACAGGGGCAGAGATAATTTCTTCAGGAAATGATAGTACAGTCATAGGATATCCGATAAGGAGACCGCTTCTTTTTGGGACGACATTAATAACATACCGGGAGCATTCTTTTTTTCATTTACATCAATAGTATATTTTCCATAATCAATGCCATCCCGTTTGCTTTTTCCATGGAAAAGCAGCTGCATTGAAATATCATTTTTCCGGGTATTTAATTTGAAAAAATGAGTCGGAATTTTTCGTAATCCAGTATGATAATTTTACCGCCTTCTTTGCGCAAATACCCCTGGTTGCAAAGGGATTTGATTACCCGTGAAATGGTTTCGCGACTGGTTCCGGCCATATTTGCCAAATCCTGCTGCAGGGGCAGCTCGGAAATTTCCACCTGCCCTTTGCGGAATACTCCCGAATCTTCAGCAATCCTTAAAAGCGTGCTGGCAACCCTGCCGGTGGCATCCTGCAGGGAAAGGCTCTTGATGTGTTCGTCGCTTTTACGGATGCGCTGTGCCAGTTCCTTCAGCAGATTGATGGCGATCTGCGGAAAATCCCGCAGCATTTGCAAGAATTCTTCCCGCCTGATCACCAGTAATTCCGAATTGTCGCTGGCAGTTACATTTGCCGAACGTGTCTGCCCATCCAGCAGCGACATTTCTCCAAAGAAATCACCGTCATTCAGAATGGATAAAATAACTTCCCGCCCGTCATCGCTGATCCGGGAAATTTTCACCCTGCCGGAAAGGATCACAAACATGGTTGAACCCACTTCTTCCTCAATCAGGATCAGGTTGTCTTTATGATATTTTTGTTTACTGGCCACCTGTGCGATTTTATCCAGATCCCGATCGTTCAGTTCGGAAAAAAGTGGAATATTTTTTAAAATTTCAATTTCCATAAAACTCCCCTTAATATTGAATGACGATTCCTTTGTGTTTGAAATTATTATAAATGTCCTGCTTCAGCTTTTCTGCCGCTTCTCTGCTGTCCAGCCTGCCGGTCACCACTATATGCAGCTCTTCTCCCCCACCGCTTCTTTTCGCAATTATGTTTAAGTCAGAAAGTTCACCGCTAAAACGGCTCTTCAATTTTACGGCATTTTGACGGGACAAAAAGGCCCCTAATTGCACTCCGTAGATGGTTTTTTGATTTTTACTTGAAAAAAATTCTTCCCGGTAACTTTCATCCTGCATAAGACGGCTGGCTGTTTCGTAATAACCGTTGGCATAATAGTACTGGGACGTGCGGTCTACAATCAGATTCTTTAAACGGGGATCATCTGCTTTATTGTATAAACTGATATAATCTGCAATAGCGCTTTGGGAAGTTTCGCTGAAGAGAGTTTGCA
>JBAPTX010000473.1:0-3474 GCA_049282375.1 Calditrichia bacterium | reverse complement strand
AGTTCGTACTTACTGGTTTATTGATCTTCCCTATTTTTTGCAGGGCAGCAGGCCATTCAAAAGGAGGTGATACCCGGCACGCCAATTAAATAATCTATTCTAATTATTTTTTCACAACTATTTTTACTGATGGAGGATTTGCATGTACAAGAAATTATTTGCTACTGCTTTTATTTTCCTGTTTAGCATAGGACTTGTTTATGCACAGGAAGCAGAGCCAATCCCCCGCGATAAGGCTGGTAACCCGGACATTATGGAAAGTGTGAACCTGCCAAAAGCGGCGGTTAAGGCTTACCAGATGAATCGCGGCAAGGTAATGCTCGATGAGAGTTTTGAAGGCGGCGCAATTCCCGCCGACTGGACAGTTTACAACCTGGATGGGGATTCCTTCGATTGGACTGCATATAACAGCAGTTCAAGTGCCCATACCGGAAATTATTCCGCCCGCATTCACTATAACGGCAGTGGTAATGATGACTGGCTGATTACCCCCCCGTTGAATATTACCGCGGGCACAGCGGATACACTCAAATTCTGGGCGAAAAGATATTCTACCAGTTACCCGGAAGATTTCAGAATCCTCGTTTCCACCACGGACAATCAGGTTGCCTCCTTTACCGATGTTCTGCTGGATACAACACTGGAAGCTTTGGGTATCGGCACCAGCTATGCTGAACTTAAAGTACCGCTGGATGCCTACGATGGCCAAATAATTTATGTAGCCTATCACTATGACGCAGTAAATGATTTCTACACCTACCTTGATGATTTCAACGGCCCGGAAATTTACCTGCCGCCGATTCCGATCTTCTCTACCCCTGCGGCCGAAATCGACCTGAACCAGAATTACAGCCTGATTCCTGTTGGGGTTGGCGCCAGTGAATATGTTTATGTCACGAACAATGGCGGCAGCGATCTCGTTATCAATGGTGTAAATACCAGCTCACCCGAAATTACAACAGATTTTTCCGGCAGTTTAACCATTCCCGGCGGAATGAGCGACAGTATTCTGGTAACCTGGACGCCTTCCGCTGCAGCAGCGGATACCGGATGGGTTGAATTTATCCATAACGGTTCCACTTCCCCGGATAGTGTTGCCTTTACCCTGCACTCTGTTCCTGCCGGTTCATATGTTATCGATTTTGAAGCGGATGCGGGATACTGGGTTCTGCCTGATGGTTACGGTTTTCAGGTTTACGGCACTTTTGGTACAACCGGTGTTAATAATCACTGGGGCAGCCAGGGCAACTGGTGGAGCAGTTCCTGGGGTGATTCATCCTACATGATTTCACCGCGCCTGGACCTGACCAGCGGCCCGACTGATATGAGTTTCTATCATAAAAGCGCTTCCTCAAGCGGTGATGACACAATCTTTGTAAGCCTTACGACAGATGGCGGCGCCACCTGGACCGAGCTTGATAAAATTGTGAATGACAACACCTCTTTCGCATATGTCAGCTACGATCTGTCCGGTTGGGCAGGCAATGACAATGTGCGTATTAAGTGGGATTATCACTGGCCCACAGGATCAACTTCCGGCGCAAACTGGTATATGGATGATCTGGCATTGCCCTCCCGTTATATTCCGGTTGCCGCACAATTATCTGCAACCCCCTCGGCAGTGCATTTTGGTGAAGTCTTATTCGGGGATACTGCAGTTGCCGGCGTTATTCTGTCCAATTCCGGCCAGAGCGCACTGAATATTTCTTCAATCAGCAGCGATAATCCGGAGTTTGCGGTAAGTGATATTCCAACCCTGATTAATTCATTTGAAAATGACACCATCGTTGTCACCTATATTCCGAGCATTAACGGTGCGGTCAGCGGTAACATCACCGTTGTTCATGATGGTATTAACGGTTCCCGGGAACCGCTGATCATCCCTGTTACCGGTATAGGGCTGGATAATACGATTGCCATCTTCCCCTGGACGGAAGATTTCGAAAACGGCGGATCCATTCCGTTGTTGTGGATAAATGATCCCAATGACAGCGGCGAAGACTGGGATTTTGATACGGATGCAACCTACGGCCCTGACTACGACCACACTTCCGGCTCGGGTTATCTCGCCTATGTGGACGATTCCAGTCCGAACGACAGCCCGATAAACCTGATTACACCCACTCTGGACCTGACTTCCATGACAGATCCGATGCTGGAATTCTACTGCTGGAGTTTTCCGGAAGGGTCTGATACCGCATACCTGCACATTGATGTTTATGACGGCAGCACCTGGAATCTGGATGTTGTTGATTCAATCGGCAATACCGGAGTGCAGGACTGGCTGCGGCAGCAGGTTCCCCTGGCTTCCTACAGCTCCGCGAACACAAAAATCCGTTTCCGGGTCGTGGAAACCAGCGGCTATCAGCATGATATTGCCATTGATGATGTAACAGTAAAAGAAACGCCGACCAATCCTGTTTTCTCCATGGTTCCGGATACTCTGGCATTCGGGCTTATCCCGGTCGGGCAGGTTTCCGGGACGCAGGATTTTACGGTAACCAACCTGGGCGGCGGCACCCTTGTGCTGGATCCGGCAGCGGCAATTTCCGGGGCCAATGCAAGTGATTTTGCCTTAATGGATACCAACAGCTATCCGGTCAACTTGAACACTGGCGAGAGCACCACGATTTCGGTCGCTTTTGCACCCGCCACCGCCGGCGATCTGGAAGCCTTGCTGGAAGTTTATGCAGGCGGTTCCACTTATACGGGCGTGTTGACCGGCAGCAGTTATCAGCCTCCTGTGCTGGCAACCCCCTGGATGGAAACATTCCCAACGGATTCCTTCGATATGAATAACTGGGATCTGAACGCCTTTAACGGCCAGCCGGAAATCATTGATACCGCGGGCGTCAGCACCAGCACTTTTGACCAGGCAATGCCGTCTCCGCCCTATATGCTGGATATTACCGGCGAAACCGCTTCCAACGGCGGTTACGACCAGGTTTTAACAGGCATGTTCGACATGAGCGCCACAACCCCTGATTATCAGTTCTCGGTGTGGGCTTCCGAGCACGACCTGGAAGACGGCGAATATGTGGTCATTGATTTCTATGGAAATGATGACAACTGGCATTCCCTGGATACGCTTTTCGGAACAAATGCCGGTTACGGCACATTCCTGCCCTTCAGCCAACTCAGTTACCCGCTGCCGGCAGAAGCGTATCACAGCAACCTGCAATTCCGGATCACTGCCAGCAGCAATATGACCAGCAGCGATGAATACTTCTTCGACGATCTGGCGCTGACCCGCATGATCGGCTGGGCAAATCTGCAGTGGCCGCCTTCTACCACAACGACGGTAGGTAACCCCACAGAGCTTATTTTCGGGCAGATCTGGATTGATGGTGTTACCCCGGATTCCCTGGCACCGATAACAGCCCAAGTGGGATACGGACCGAACGGCTCCATGCCTTATGATTCCGCCGGTGTGCCCAGTGCGGACTGGACCTGGGTACCTGCGCAGTTTAATGT
>JBAPTX010000472.1:0-10763 GCA_049282375.1 Calditrichia bacterium | reverse complement strand
GTCAGTGATGCCGTAAAGACGCTGGAAGGCAAAGGGCTGATCCGGAAAACGGCCAGCCGCCGGGATAAACGGCGGTCCTGGTTAAATTTAACCGGCTCCGGAAAAGAGATTACCAGCGGTCTCAGTGGCTGGCAGGACAGTATGCAGAAACATCTGCTTCAATTTCCCTTGCAAACCAGACAAACAGTTATGATATTTTTACTTAGATTTCTTGAGTCATTGAAAAAGGATGGTTTGCTTTCCGATGTAAAAAGCTGTTTTTCATGCAGGTATTTCCAGAAAGATGTTAAGGGGGGAGAGAAAAATTCCCATCATTGTATCATGAGGGATGTTCCGGTAAAGGATATGGAAGTCCGTTTGAACTGTCCCAGTTATCAAAAATATATTTGAAGGAGTTCGGGAATGAATTTCAGCAAAAAGAAATGTTATCAGTTTGTGGGCGGACCTGATTCGGATGCTTTTAACGGAACTGCCCGCTTTTTCCTGACTGCATTGTTACTTGTGCTGTCTGGTTTTCTGTTTATGCCGCTGCGGGCGGATGTTACCCCTCCCGCCCCGGAAAAGCAGGAAATAGGTGTCGTTGAACATCTGGGCGAAAAAGTACCCCTGGATCTTAAATTTGCCGATTCCCATGGTGATTCGGTGAAGTTAAGCGATATTGTGGATAAGCCGACTGTTTTGTCGCTGGTCTATTATAATTGTCCCGGCATCTGCAGTCCGCTGCTGAACGGCATGGTGGATGTTCTTGACCGCATGAGCCTGACCCCGGGGAAAGATTATGAGGTGATTACACTGAGCTTTAATCCGGCAGAGGGGCCGGATCTGGCCAGCGCCAAAAAGAAAAACCATTTTGCGGCATTTCGCAAAACCCGATTCCCGGAAGACCACTGGATTTGGCTGACCGGTGACAGCGTTTCCATTAAAAAATTAACCGATGCCGTTGGTTTTAAATACCGCAAAGAAGGGGATCAGTTTATACATGCCGGTGTACTGACGGTGTTGTCTGCTGATGGACAGATCAGCCGCTATTTACGGGGAATTGAATTCCAGCCCTTTGACCTGAAAATGGCCATTACTGAAGCATCAGAAGGGCGAACCGGCCCCACGGTAAGCAAATTACTGCTCTACTGTTTCAGTTATGATCCGGCAGGAAAAACATATGTATTGAATTTTACTAAAATATTTGGCACCGCCTTTCTGGTGGTCCTGGTGTTGCTGGTTGGTTTTTTAACATACCAGGGAAAAGTTCGCGAAAAGAAAGTGAGGACCTGATATGCCAAACGGAGTTGTGGCCGTTGAAAGGAATTTTTATGAAGAAAGGGGAAGGTTTACCGGCGTTTTAGGATGGATATTTTCAACAGATCATAAAAGAATCGGGCTGCTGTACCTGGGCAGCACCACTTTTTTCTTTCTGGTGGCAGTTTGTATCGGCGTACTCATGCGCCTGGAAATGCTCACGATGGGGCAGACAATCGTTTCTCCGCGCACCTATAACTCGCTCTTTACCCTGCACGGGGTAATTATGGTTTTTCTGTTTATTGTGCCCGGTATTCCCGCTTCTCTGGGCAATTTTTTCCTGCCGCTGCAAATTGGCGCCCGCGATGTTGCATTTCCCCGTCTGAACCTGTTTTCCTGGTGGTTGTACATGACAGGCGCTTTTCTGGCTATTTCCTCCCTTTTTACCGGGAGCGGCGCCGCCGATACCGGATGGACCTTTTATGCCCCTTACAGCATCCGGACCGGAACGAACGTAACAATGGCGGTGATTGCCGCATTTATTCTGGGATTTTCTTCTATTCTGACCGGCTTAAATTTTTTAACGACCATTCACCGCATGCGCGCCCCCGGTATGACCTTTTTCAGAATGCCGCTGTTTACCTGGTCTCTTTACGCAACTGCGTGGATTCAGGTGCTGGCGACGCCCATTCTGGGTATTACCCTGGCTCTGATTGCTCTGGAGCGGCTGTTCGGCATCGGTGTTTTCGATCCGGTGAAAGGAGGGGATCCGGTGCTGTATCAGCACCTGTTCTGGATATATTCCCATCCGGCGGTTTACATCATGATCCTGCCGGCAATGGGGGTCCTTTCCGATATTATCCCCACCTTTGCCCGCCGGACTATTTTCGGCTATAAAGTCATTGCCTTTTCCAGTCTGGCAATTGCTTTTGTGGGTTATCTGGTTTGGGGGCATCATATGTTTACCAGCGGAATGAGCGATACCTCCCGCATGGCGTTCTCTCTTTTAACTTTTCTTGTGGCAATTCCCAGCGCCATAAAAACATTTAACTGGCTGGCAACCCTTTATAAAGGATCCATAGATATTCAGCCGCCTTTTATTTACTCCATTTCATTTTTAATTCTGTTTACCATCGGCGGACTAACCGGTCTGACGGTCGGTGCACTGGCAACCGATATTCATGTTCATGATACCTATTTTGTTGTCGCCCACTTCCATTATGTGATGTTCGGTGGCACCGGGTTCGTATTTTTTGGGGCGCTGCACTACTGGTTCCCCAAAATGTTCGGGAAAATGTTTAACAAGAAAATCAGTTACTACGCCTGGGGCATTATGTTTGTTGGTTTTAACATGCTCTATTTTACTTTTTTTATTCTGGGTTATAAAGGCATGCCCCGCCGTTATTATGATTATTTGCCGGAGTTTCATACCCTTCACCTGGTAGCCACCGTGGGATCATGGATTTTAGTGACCGGGATTTTCCTGATGTTCGGTAATCTCTTTTATGCACTCAAAAATGGTGAAAAATCGCCGGAAAATCCCTGGGGCGGCACTACACTGGAGTGGACTGTTCCCTCTCCCCCGCCAATGGAAAATTTCCATACCATTCCGGTTGTGGACCGGGAGCCCTACGACCATTCTCATAAATTTGAGGAGAAAAAATGAGTACGCACAGCGAAGCACTGGTGGAAAGGCATTATGATCCGATTGGGTCACGAGTTGGAATGTGGCTGTTCCTGTTCACGGAAATACTCTTATTTGGGGGCCTCTTCCTGCTGTATGCTGTGTATATGAATAAATATCCCCAGGATTTCCACTATGCCTCCGGGGAACTGGATCAGTTTGTGGGGGCACTGAACACCATTATTCTGCTGACCAGCAGTTTAACGATGGTGCTCGCGGTTGCTTCTCTGCAGCGTAAAAAAACGAATCTTACCGTAATTTTCCTGATAACCACCATCTTCTTCGGACTCGTTTTTTTAATCAATAAGTATTTTGAATGGAGTGCGAAATTTGAACACGGATTATACCCCGGTGCCGCCGAATTGCTGCAGCACAGCCATGGAGAGATAATGTTCTACAGCCTCTATTTTGCCATGACCGGCCTTCATGCCCTGCATGTTATGATCGGGATGGTGATAATGGGATTTCTTACCTATTTTGTTCTGAAGAAGGGCCATACCGTGGCTTCATTACCCCCCCATATTCTGGATAAGTTTATTGGTAAACGGCTGTTTTTAACCGATGAAACCGGCCGTAAGTTATGGGAAAGTGAGAAAATAAACAAAGAAGTTACCGGGGTGGAAGTGGTGCTGCGGGCGCCGGGACAGAAAGAGCCGCATGAATCGAATATTGTGAAACTGGAAAACGGCGGCCTTTACTGGCACCTGGTGGATATTATCTGGATTTTTCTTTTCCCGCTGTTTTATTTAATTGCAATATAAACACTCTTCTGCTGTCATTGCAGAGCACGGCAGCAGTTTAAATAATTAAATCGAATCATAAATGGGTTTACCGCAGAAGTATCACAGCGGTTTTCCCGAATCAGGAGAGCGAAATGGAAGGCAAAGATCATTCTTATGAACTGGTAAGTTACGGCACCTATATTATGATCTGGCTGGCATTGCTGCTGCTTACCGGTTTAACCATTACCGTGGCCGGAGTTAATCTGAAAGATTTTGCAATAATAGCAGCCATTTTCATTGCCGCCTTTAAGTCCTCGCTGGTTATTTTATATTTTATGAATTTAAAAAATGAATCGCCCCTTTTCCGTAATATGGTTCTGGTGGTCATCTTTACCCTCGCCATTATTATCGGATTGACTTTTATAGATATTTCGTTCAGATAACAGAGGTGAATAATGTCAGGCGTTTCTCCGTCAACTGGTACTGTTGATTTTGTATTCTGGTTTATTACCGGCATTTCCATATTTTTTCTGGTGCTGATTACCTTTTTGATGATTTTCTTTATTTTTAAGTATCAAAAAAAGCGTCATAAAACCCCAAAGGATATTCATGGGAATACCCTTCTGGAAATCACCTGGACGGTTATTCCCACTATTCTTGTGCTACTGATGTTTTATTTCGGCTGGAAGGGATTTGAATATTTACGCACTGCACCGGAAGAATCAATCAATGTGGATGTTACCGGCCGGATGTGGTCCTGGGCTTTTGAATATCAGAACGGAGTCCGGACTGATACACTGGTGGTGCCGGTGGAAACCCCGGTCAAATTGAATCTGCACTCACAGGATGTGATCCACAGTTTTTATATTCCCGCCTTTCGCATTAAAGAAGATGCAGTGCCCGGCTTTAATAATTATTTATGGTTCGAAGCCAACAGGGAGGGGGAATATGATGTTTTATGCGCGGAATACTGTGGTCTGCGCCATGCCTACATGCTTACCAAAATAAAAGCAGTACCTGCGGCTGAGTATGAAAGCTGGCTGGCGGAAATGGAAAAACAGGTCGAACAGCCGGTGGCTGCCGCAGATTCAACCGCTGCAGAAACACCGGAGACAGAGGCTTCCGCTGCTTCTACGAACGAAGCGGGCCAGCGTCTTTTGCGGACAAATGGCTGTGTGGCCTGCCACACCACCGACGGCAGCAAGCTGGTGGGACCCTCCTTTAAAGGATTATTTGGCCGCCGGGTTACTGTTATTGAAGACGGTGAAGAAAAAGAGCTTACTGCTGACGAAGAGTACCTGCGGACCTCTATTTTGAAACCCGGTTTGCAGATTGTAAAGGGTTTTGACCCCCTGATGCCTTCGCAGGAAGGTAACCTGACCGAAGAACAGTTAAATGCGATTATTGATTATCTCAAGGAACTTTAATGCCGTTTTATTCCACCGCGAACAAATGGATCAAATTAATGCTGGAGCTCGGAAAATTCAGAATTGCCCAACTGGTCACCCTTTCCACCGCAACCGGCTATATTCTGGCAAGCGGCCGTTTTAGCCTGCATATGCTGATCCCAATGGCGGGAATTCTTTTACTGGCCCTGGGTTCGGGAGCGTTAAATCAATACCAGGAACGGGCAAGGGATGCTAAAATGCCGCGCACCTGCAACCGGCCGATTCCCTCGCGGCGTATTTCCCCGCGCGGTGCCCTGGTTATTTCTTTCGGGCTGATGCTGGCGGGGGCCGTTGTGCTTTATTCCGGCACAAATCCCACCGCATTGATCCTGGGGTTGCTGACGGCTGTGTGGTACAACGGGGTCTATACAAATCTGAAAAAAATAACGCCGCTGGCGGTTATTCCCGGTTCTTTAATCGGCTCACTGCCGCCGATGGTCGGCTGGGTGAGCGCCGGCGGGTATGTATTTTCGCCGGTGGTGCTGGCGCTGGCTTTTTTCTTCTTTATCTGGCAGATACCGCATTTCTGGCTGCTTCTGCTTAATTTCGGGCAGGATTATGAAAAAGCCGGTTATCCCAGCCTCACCGCCATGATGGACCGGGGGCAGCTTGGAAGGTTAACCTTTATGTGGATTGTGGCAACAGCCGCTGCCATTATCATTTTGCCGGTATTCGGACTGGCACAGTCAGTGGTTATTTTTTTCCTGCTGTTTATCTCCGCCGCTGCGCTGGTTTATTTTTCTTTATCACTGATCCGTTCCAGCGGGCAGGGATCATTCCGGCTGGCGTTTAGGAGCATCAATTTTTTTATACTGCTTGTGATGGTTTTGATCACCATAGACCGGCTGATCTGATGTTTTCAGCACTTGTTACCTCCACCGGTAATCGATGGAGAACTTACTAAATTTTTTAAATGAACTTAAAAACACCGGAGAGACGAAAACCACGGAATGCAGTTTCAGCGGAATTCTGTGGAGGAAAACCGAATGGCGAAATTTAAGGGATTTACCAAAAAAGAGTTACTGAACATTTACAGAACCATGCAGTTGTCCAGACGCGCAGATGCAAAGCAACTGATCCTGTTAAGACAGGGAAAAGTTCATTTTCATATTGGCGGTTCCGGGCATGAGGCCGCTCAGGTAGCGGCGGTTCGCAGCTTCAATACGGATAAGGACTGGGCGTATTGCTATTACCGGGATCAGGCTTTTGTGCTCGGCTGGGGGATGACTATAGAAGAAGTATTTCTGCATTCACTGGCAAAAGAAAGTGATCCCAATTCCGGCGGCCGCCAGATACCCCATCACTGGGGCCATCGGGAGCAGCGTATCGTTTCTAAATCATCCTGCACGGGGGTGCAGTTTCTGCAGGCAACCGGTACTGCCATGGGCATCGTAAAATCCGGAAATGATGAAGTGGTTTACGTCAGCGCCGGGGAAGGCACCACCAGTGAAGGGGAGTTTTTCGAAGCATTAAACTGGGCCAGCCGGGACAAACTGCCGGTTGTATTTCATGTGGAAGATAATAAATATGCTATCAGTGTGCACATCTCCGAGCAGACTGCCGGCGGATCAGTTTACAAGGTTGCTGCCGGGTTTGAAAACCTGCAGCGGGAAAAACTGAACGGCACCGATTTTTTTGAATCCCATTCCGCTTTTGATAAAGCGGTAAAACACGCCCGTGAAGGGAAGGGCCCCACACTGATTGTCAGTGAAGTGGTGCGCCTGCTGCCCCATTCATCCAGTGACGACCATCGAAAATACCGGACTCCGGAAGAACTGGAAGCCGATCGCGGGAAAGATCCCATTCTGCAGTTTGCGCTGGCCTGCACTGAAAATGGAATTTTAAGTGACGAAGAGCTGGATAAGGTAAAGGAAGAAGTGAATCAGCAGGTGGAAAAAGCGGCGGAATGGGCAATGGAGCAGCCGGACCCCAAACCGGAATCCGGGGCCGATTTTGTTTTTGTAAATCCACGCCAGGTTGAAAAACCGGACCCGCCTTCCACAGACGGGGAGCGGGCAATGATGGTGGACGCGATAAACCATGCCCTGCACGAGGAAATGGAGCGCAACGGTAAAATGGTGATTTACGGCGAGGATGTTGCCGACCCTAAAGGGGGCGTATTTACCGCCACAAAAGGGCTTACCAATAAATTCGGAAAAGAGCGTGTGTTTAATTCCCCCCTGGCGGAAGCCAGTATTGTGGGTACTGCCATCGGCATGGCTGTTTACGGATTCAAACCGGTGGTTGAAATCCAGTTTATGGACTACATCTGGCCTGCATTTATGCAGATCCGTAATGAACTTGCAACCATGTACTACCGCTCCAACGGCACCTGGAAAGCACCGGTGGTCATCCGCACTCCGGTGGGCGGCTATATTCACGGCGGATTGTATCACAGCCAGACTGCCGAAGCGATTTTCGCCCATACGCCGGGATTAAAGGTGGCATTCCCCTCCAATGCAGCGGATGCCAAGGGGCTGCTGAAAGCAGCTATCCGCGGGGATGACCCGGTGATCTTCTGTGAGCATAAAGGACTTTACCGGCAGGGCTTTGCGGCTCGGCCGGAACCGGATGCTGACTATGTGCTGCCCTTCGGGCAGGCGGCTGTGGTGCAGGAAGGCAATGACCTGACCCTGATTTCATGGGGCTTGCAGGTGCAGCGTTCCCTGGAAGCGATCCGGATGCTGGGAGAAATGAAGCCTTCTGTGGAAGTGATCGATATCCGCACGCTGGTGCCGCTGGATATGGATACCATAATTAATTCTGTAAAGAAAACCGGCAAGGTGCTGATTGTGCACGAGGATAACTTTACCGGCGGTTTCGGGGCGGAAATCGCTGCGCGCATCAGTCATCAGGCTTTCCGGTTTCTGGACGGGCCCGTTATGCGGGTGGGGGCCCGGGATGCTCACATACCCTATCAAAGCGATCTGGAAAAATATGTACTGCCGACACCAGCTCGTATCGCGGAAAGTCTGAAAGAATTACTGCTGTTTTAACAGCGGAATCAAAATGCCAAGACGGAGTTTTTATGAAAGTTGATGTGACCATGCCCAAACTGGGAGAAAGCCTGACCGAAGGCACCATTTTGAAATGGCTCAAATCAGTGGGCGATACGGTAGAAAAAGATGAAATCTTACTGGAAGTTTCCACGGATAAAGTGGATTCGGAAATTCCCAGCCCGGTATCCGGCACGCTTGTAGAAATTCTGGCGCAGGAAAATGAAACAGTCGAAGTGGAAAGTGTAATCGCCCGCATGGAAACCGGAGCAAAGCAGGGCTCTGCCGTGGAAAAAACGGTGCAGAAAGAGGAAAACGGGAAGACCGGATCAGTGCAGCAGCCCGCCCGCGAAAAGGTGCAGGAGGCATTCGAAACTTCTGAAACTGCAGAGAGCAGCGCAAATCTGATGGATATCACCATGCCGAAGCTGGGGGAAAGCCTCACTGAGGGAACCATATTGAAATGGTGGAAAGGAGCCGGGGATTCGGTTCACAAAGATGAAACGCTGCTGGAGGTCTCTACCGATAAAGTGGACAGTGAAATTCCCAGCCCTGCGGATGGTATTTTACAGGAAGTTCTGGTACAGGAAAATGAAACTGTGGAAATCGGTGCGGTGCTGTGCCGCCTGGAAATAAAAGGGGAAAAGCCGCGAACCGCACAACCCGCTCCCCAAACCGTCTCCCGGCCGGAAGAAGAACCGGGTGCTTCTGAGACATCCATTAAAAAAGAACCGGTACCGGCAGGGGAAGAAAAATCCGGCGGGGCCGGCCTGCCCGAAGATGGCCGGTTTTATTCGCCCCTGGTGCGGACCATTGCCAGAAAAGAAAATCTGTCCCGGCAGGAGCTGGCGCAGATTCCCGGCAGCGGCGCCAACGGCCGTGTCACTAAAAATGATGTTTTGAATTATCTGGAGCAGCGCGGACGCCGGACAGCCAGGCCGGAAGAAGCCCGCCCTGCACCAGAAACCCGCCCGCGGGCGAAGGCTCCCGCGCCCGTCAATTATAATGACCAGGGAGTGCACATTACCGAGATGGACGCGGTGCGCAAAAGGATTGCCACCCACATGCGTAAAAGCCTGGAAACGTCCGCCCATGTCTATTCTGTTTCCGAATGCGATATGACGGCGGTAATGAACCTGATGCGGGCAAAACGGCCGGAATTTCTGCAGCAGAACGGATTTAAACTGACTGTTACACCTTTTATCCTGCAGGCAGTCAGCCGGGCCATTCAGGATTTTCCGCTGATCAACAGTTCGGTGGATGGGGAAAAGATTTTCCAGCACCGGGATATTAATCTGGGAATTGCGGTGGCTTCGGAAAAAGGCTTGATCGTGCCGGTTATTAAAAATACCGCGGATAAAAGTCTGCAGGGGCTTGCCAAAGCTTCCCACGACCTGGTGCAGCGCACCCGCAGTAATAAGCTGACGGTTGAAGATGTGCAGGGAGCGACATTTACCATTACCAATTACGGTATTTTTGGTAACATCATCGGATTACCCATTATCAATCAGCCCAATGTGGCCATTCTGGGTGTAGGGGCCATAAAGAAGCGGCCGGTGGTAATCGAACATGAAGCAGGGGATTCCATCGCCATCCGCTCCATGACCTATATTTCCATGTCTTATGATCACCGCCTGATCGACGGTGAATTGGGCGGCCGGTTTATGCAGCGCCTGGTGGAATATCTGGAAAACATATCGGAAGAGAGCCTTTAGCAGGTTACTGCAAGGCCTTTTGCAGGACTATAAATTTAATTATTCGGGAGATGATGCATGGATTTTAGCAATGCGCTGTTTTTGCCACCTTCTGTAGATCATTTGCATCTGATTAAATATATTCTGTTGCTGCTCTATTTTATTCATCTGCCTTTCATCAGCCTGTTAATCGGCGGCACTTTCTTTTCATTGTTTTTCCGCGTTCTTGCCAAAACCCACGGCGAGCCCAATCAGGAACGTATCGCAAAAGATTTTGTGGAAACACTGGTGTTTAATAAATGGGCCGGTATTTTCCTGGGGGTTCTTCCTCTGGCGGTACTCACTCTTGCTCAGGGGCAGGTTTTTTATGACGCGCCTATCCATGTTGTGCAGTTTCTGACCTATGCCACTGCCCTGATTGCCGTGGGTATTACCCTTATTTATTTTTATCAGTACACCTACCGGAATTCCAATATCAGCTTTCTGGTGCAGCTCGGATCCGGCGGTACCGGCCTGCTTTTCCTGCTGCTGGGATATTTTATCTTTCATGCCACTTTAAGCCTTACCCTCGATCCCGGCCGCTGGTATCTGGTAACCTCTGTAACCGGGCTGCTTTATTCCTGGAATGTGGTGGCCCGTTTTATTCACTTTTTGACGGCTGCCTTTGCAGTGAGCGGGGTGGCGCTGCTGTTTTTCACTTTTAACTGGAAAGAAACACGCCGGTATCTGGATCCCAATTATACAGTTTACATGAAAAAAGTGGGCGGTGGAATTGCGCTGGCCTTTGTTCTATTTCAACCTCTTTTATTATTGTGGAACCTGATTACAATCCCCACTATGGCGCTCTCCGTGGGGGTGTATGCCCTTTCCGTCTTTGTGCTGTTCCTCGTCCTTCTTTTATCGCTTGCCATTTACCGCTTCCTTTCGGGCGGGGCTTTAAGCATGGGGAGCGGCCTTTTTGCCATGTTCATCATCATTTTCAT
>JBAPTX010000471.1:0-4354 GCA_049282375.1 Calditrichia bacterium | reverse complement strand
CTCACCAGCCCCTCACGAACAGCCACATTCACTTCATCCAGAATGATAATATCGTAATCCTTTTGCAGGTTTTCCCGCACAAATACAAGCGTTTTTTCTGCCGCCTTCTGATGCTCTTCAATGGGTTTATCATCCCCCATTATGCGCACAAAACCCTTTCCCATGCGGTAAAGTTCAAAGTTGGGGGCAAGTTTTTTATAGCCTTCCAATTCACCATAGGCCCAGTCCCCCTTGATGAACTGGACCATCAGCACCTTCCAGTTGTAACCGGCGGCGCGCACCGCCAGACCCAGCGCGGCGGTGGTCTTTCCTTTCCCGTTGCCGGTGTACACCATCAACACACCTTTTCTTTTCTCTCTGGGTATTTCAGGCAGCTCCATTGCATCTCCTCTGTTTGCTTTCGGATTTTACTTTAAACCGGGATAATCTGCAGCCACAATTTCTTCTATTCCCTGCCGGTACGGGGTTGGTTTAATATCAAATTCCTTCTCAAATTTGCTGCTGTCGAACACATAATCCCGATCATATTGATACATCATTTCCACCATTTCCCGCATAACGGGCATAAATACACCCATTATCCGTATCAAAGCTCTGGGTATCACCCGGAATTTTGCCGCCGCTCCCATTTCCCGGGCAAACTTCTCAATCCATTCCCGCCCTGTGGGAGGATCAGCGGCTGTAGGCAAATGCCAGACCTGACCGTAAGCGGAACCGGTATTCCCCAGCAAGGCCGTTGCTTTTCCCGCATCCGGGACATAGGTAAATGAATGCCTGCAGTCCGCTGAACCCATCCAGTTTGCTTTTTTTCCTGCGGCAAGATTTTTGATGACCATCTCGCTCATGATACTGGTGTTGGAAATGGAAGGTCCGTAAAAATCCGCGGAGCGGGCAATCAACGCCTGAAGAGTACCTTTTTGCACTTCTTCCATGATCATCCCTGCCAGTTGTTTCCGCACCTTTCCCTTTTCACTGGAAGGATTCTGCGGTGTTTTCTCGGTCATAGGGCTGAGATGCTCCGGATCATACATGTAAATGTTGTCAAAAAAGACCAGCCGTGCGCCCTGCTGTTTGCAGGCGTCAATCACATTGCCCATTATCAGGGGCCATTGGGTGCGCCAGATTTTAATATTGTAGGGCAGACCGGCTGTCAGATAAACGACTTTAGAATTTTCTACGGCGGCAGCTACTTCTTTCGGTTGCGTCAGATCCGCCGTGAACAATTCATCCTGCGGATTTACTTTTTTCGGATGCCGGCTCACCAGCCGGACAGGTTCATTGTACTGCGGCAGCGCTTTTGCCAGTGCTTTCCCAATGGCGCCGCCTGCTCCTAAAATGGTTTGCATTTTTTTTCTCTCACTAATTCGGTTAATCTGTTTATTTTAAAAAGAAAACTGAAAAATACATGCAAGTGCCTTAAACTATAACCGGCTTAAAGCGGAAAGCCCTGCTTACCGGATGTTAAGCAGCCGCAATCCTTGGCAGATTCAGAATAAAAGTGCTGCCCTCTCCCGGTGTACTTTCAACCTTTATCTCTCCCTCCAGCAGTTGAACAATATGTTTAACAATTGATAATCCCAGGCCGGAACCCTCGGGGTAAATGTGGCGGGACTCTGCAGTCCGGTAAAACCGTTCGAATATCCGCTGCTGTTCTTCTGCAGATATCCCGATTCCACTGTCTTTAAGGTGAATAGACAGCATAGCGGATCCAGCATCCACCTTCAGCAGAATTTCGCCGCCTTTATGGTTGTACTGAATGGAATTCATCAGCAGATTTGATAACAGGGTTTGCAGCAACTGCGGATTGGCCTTTACCATTACTTTATCTTCTTCAACAGGTTTGCGGTAATAAAAAGACAAATCTTTTGCCCGGGCAATGGTCTCAAAATCTTCGGCAAGATCATCCAGTACCGGCAGAGCATCCAGCGGCTGAATATCGGTAATTTCATTCCGCTCCACCCGGGAAAGCTGCAATACATCACTGACAAGATTTTCCAGATGCAGGGTCTGCTTTTCAATTTTCTGAAGAAATTTTCGAATCAGCGTTTTATCCTCGCCCACTTCATTCAACAATGTTTCCGCATATCCCCGTATGCTGGTTAGCGGCGTTTTGAATTCATGGCTGACATTTGAGACAAAATCCTGCCGGATGGTTTCAAGTAAATGCAGATGGGTCACATCCGCCACGGTTACCAGAAACCCGTCTTCAGCCGCCACCTTTTGCTGCAGCGGCAGTACCTGATACTCAATGTAGGTATCGCCGTAATATTTGATGCGCTTTTGAACGGGCTGGCGGTTATTAAGAAACTGATCGATATCCTGAATAACCGGCGGAAAATGCAGCCAGTCGTAAAAAGGCCGCTGGAATATTTCAGTTTCATCAAGATTGAATATTTTCAGAAAGGGTTCATTGTACACCTGCAAAAAACCTTCATTATTAAATGCGGCAACGCCTTCTTTTAAAGAGTTGAAGATGTTCACTAATTCTTCTTTTTCATCCTGAAAACCATTGATCTGCTGCTGCAGCTTATGACCGATCCCGTTGAATTCGGCGGAAATACGATCCAGTTCCTCCAGAGGCTGGTGCGGCAGGGGTTGAAACGTTTTTGATTCCCGTTGTTGGTTTAATGAGAATAAAAATTTGCTGAAGTAATTTTTAAGCCAGACGGCATAAATATAGGCGCCGCTGATCGCCGCGATCAGCAGAATCAGGTTGACCCGCCACAACAGGGAGTACAAATAGGACATTCGCGCTTCCATATCCGGTGAAAACATGGCAAAGCGGATGAACCCGACAATCCGGCCATTTTCCCGCAGGGGCTCTGCATAATAAATCAAATTGCGGTCGATTGTGCTGCTGAGCCGTCGCGCCAGCCCGGAACCCAGCCTCATGGCCTTCTGAATTTCAGGTCGGTTGATATGGTTTTCTACCGAATTCAGTTCGCTGATGGGGAGTTCAGAGTCGGCAATTACTTCTCCCTGTTTATCGATCAGAGTTGTGCGCAAACCCGTCCGGCTTTTTATTTCATTTGCATACTGCTTCAGCTCGCTTCGCTCCCGCTGAACAAAGGCATCCACATTAATAAAAGATTTCGCCAGGGACACCTTACTGCTCAGCTCATTGCGGATTCCTTCCATTATAAATGCTTTGGTCCGGGAATAGACAAAATAATCAGCAGCAATCAGGATGAGCAGGGTGAAAGCCAGTACCCAGATCAGGGTGGAAGTGGTGAGTTTTCTCATTTCATTCCTCGGGTTCATTTTTCCATCAGCCCGCATTCACGGGGGAACGGGTAAGGGAAACAGCTCCGCCGGGTTAAAATTTATTAAATTGTTTTCAAACGATAACCGGTGCCTTTAACAGTTTCAATATATCCGGCGCAACTGCCCAGCTTATCCCGCATGCGCTTTATATGCACATCCACAGTACGGGTATCGCCGTAAAAATCGTATCCCCACACAATTTCCAGCAGGTCCGAGCGGCTCAGCACCCTGCCGCGGGCATTTACCAGCGCTTCCAGCAGTTTATACTCCTTCGGGGTTAAATTCACTTCCTGTTCATTGCAGAGGATGCGGTGCATATCCAGAAATATTGTCAATTCTTCAAGTTGAAAAATATTGAAAGAAGAGGGCATGGAGCGGCGCAGCAGCGCCTGGATGCGGGCAACCAGTTCGCGCACACTGAAGGGTTTTGTGATATAATCATCCGCACCGATCTGGAATCCGATTACTTTATCGATTTCCTGGGTGCGGGCGGTCAGCATAATGACCGGCAGGTTTTTAGTGCGGGCGTTTTCCCGCAGGTATTTACAGATTTCAATGCCGGATAATCCGGGTAAATTCAGATCCAGAATCAACAGATCGGGCGGCTGTTTGTTTATTTCCTCGAAGGCCGTATCTCCATTGGTAAACAACCGGGTGCGGTACCCCTCCTTATCCAGGTTGAAAAGCACCAGCTCCCCGATATCTTCATCATCTTCTACAACCATAATATTTGGATTTACCTGCATTACACTACTCCGGATTTTTTTTCAATTTGAAAATAAGGATCATGTGATCTTCTCAGGAACCCAGTCCGTGCCGGATGATCCGGGCTTCCTTCATAAAGACCACCTCTTCCCCCAGATTGGTTGTCAAATCGGCAATTCTTTCCAGATTACGGGCCACGCTGATCAGGTCAATCGCCTGGCTTAACTTGTCCGGTCTGTCCTTCACCACATCCAGAAAATGATTCCTGATCTTTAAAAACAATGCATCAACTTCATCATCGCGCATACAAACATCGCGTGCCAGATCGGTATTCTTATGAATAAAGGCATGAACGGCATCGTGCATCATATTCCGCACCAGTTTG
>JBAPTX010000470.1:0-4078 GCA_049282375.1 Calditrichia bacterium | reverse complement strand
TCATACAGCATTTTTTATATTTTTTGCCGCTGCCGCAGGGACAGGGAGCATTCCGCTGCGGATGCAGTTCGCCTTTTATTAAGGCCTGCTGTACTTCTTTCTTTCTGGTGCGTATTTTTTGATCATGCTTCCATTTTTGCGCCAGCTCCGTCATTACAGGGTCCGCCTTTTCAAAAAACCGGCGGTACGATTCGCAATAATTGAGAGTGCCGGATTGCATATCCCGGTAGGCGGGACAGCCGCCCCGGCAGTACTGCAGCCAATTACATTGCAGACATTCACCGGGAAGCCGGGATTTTCTTAAACCAAAATCCTGCTGACGGCCAGAGTTCAGCATTTCAATTAACGGATTCTCCATTATATTGCCCAGATTCCAATCCGGACTCACGTAAAAATCGCAGGAATACACCTGGCCATTATGCTCCACAACCAGGTATTCCCCGCAATTGGGAAGCAGTGTGCATTCCGATGGCGGCAGTTTTAAATACAGATGCAGAACCGCATCAAAAAAGCGGATATATGATCTGGGATAACCATTTTCAAAATCTGCTGTCCACGATTCAAAAAGCCCGCATAAAAACTGCCCGAACTTTTCCGCTGAAAGCTGCGCCGGGTCTTCCTGATCGGTGTTTGAATTCCCGGCATTCAGCATCGGGATAAACTGCAGGTAGCCGAATCTTTCGCTTTTAAAAAAGCGGTAAATTTCTGCAGGGAATCTGGAGCTGTAATCAGTAACCACGCAAACTGCATTAACCGCTACGCCCCTATCCCGCAGCATCCGGGCGGTATTGATCACTTTTTCCCAGGTATCTTTTTGACTGCCGGTTTTCCGGTATCGATTATGAATATGTTCAGGTCCATCCAGAGACAGTCCCACAAGAAATCTATTCTCCAAAAGAAAATCAGCCCAGCGCGGATCAATTAATATTCCGTTTGTTTGTAAACTGTTTTCCACCAGTTGGCCACGGCTGTATTTTGCCTGAAATTCCACTGCCTTTTGAAAGAACTCCCATCCCATCAAAGTGGGTTCGCCTCCCTGCCAGATAAAGGAAATCGGGGATTCTCCCTGTTCCATCACCTGTTTGATTATTTTCTCCAGCACATCTAAAGACATCCGGTGGGAGGTGCGCTTCGAAAAAAAATGCTGTTTATCAAGATAAAAGCAGTAACTGCAGTTTAAATTACAGTCCGGCCCGGCAGGTTTAATTAAAATGGATTTCAGTTTTTTGACTGCACACATTTTCTTTATTCAGCTTTAAACACTGCAGATTGAACTACAACAGATCATAACGATTTTTTTGAAACTAATTCTTCATTGTAAGATAATATCCGCAATAAAAAATCCTTCAGGAAAAATTTTGTTTTAATTAGAAAAACATCTTATCTTTAGGGCAGTTCAGATGATATTCAGATGCAGCAAACCGGGGGGAAGGCTTTTTTAAATATTATCTAGTATTTATTTCCTTTACATACAGATTATTTTTCTAAAGTCATACAACTGGAAAATCCTGCTGTATTTCTGAGGCGTATTTTCCCTTGCCGGTTTTCCGGTTATACAAGTAATAATTAGCGAAATAATAATGAGCAGATCGAGAAAATCAAATGACCCGCCGCTTTCCCTGTTTCCCATGTTTAATATTCTGATTTGTACTCTGGGAGTGCTGATTTTCATTTTAATAACGGTGGTCATTCTCTCAATCGGCATCAATAAGCAGGTCATTGTCTCCCCCGAAATTCCATCCGGAGCTGAAAAACAAAAAAAACCTTTATATGTGGAATGGACCGGCAGTGCACTGATTATCCATCCCGAAGAAACCCGCATTCCGCTGCCGCTGCAGGAAAAGAATTTCAATAATTACAAAGATGTGTATCACTTTATCGAACAATCGCTGAACAGCAGCACATCCCTGACCAGTTTAAAGGAAGTGTACCGCCACGGCAGCGATCGTTATCTCCTGATCCTGATCCGCCCTTCGGGATTTCAGAATTTTGATATTATTCGCGGATATTTTGAACAAAAAAAGATTGATATCGGCTACGAGCCAATAGAACAAAATTGGGAACTCTACCTGAAAGAAAAGGATAATGCAGCGAAAGTCGGCTAAAATAACCGAATCACTGAATCTTGATTCACTGATGGATATTCTAACCTGCACGGTTGGATTAATGCTGCTGATCGTTACCATCGCCATTCTGGAAGCTCAGGGAGTGCGTATCAAAATGACAACTCCCCTGGTTTATGATGCACCGCGGAGCAGCCATCGTAATTTTTTTATCTGCAATGATCAACGTATCCGTTATTTCGGGGTGGATGAGGCCGTCCGGGAGCTTTTTGACGGACGGCAGATTACCTACAACAATGTCCCAAAACTGGTGCGGGCGGCAAATGCCAAAAAGGTAAATGACGGATATTTCCGCTACTCACTTGAATATGAAGACTGGACGGAAAAGAAGACCGGAGAAAGACTGAGGAAACACCGGGCTATTATTCTGGTGGTAAACGAAGTGGACAGCGCCCGCGGAGAAACAATAGAAGAAATTAATAAGCCGGAAAGCAGGTTCAAAAAGCATATTCAGCAGTTTAATCCAGAAAAGGACTGGCTGGTATTTTCAGTTGACAAAAACAGCATCAAATTATTCCGCAGGGCCCGGGAGATCTGCAAAAGTCAGGATCTGGCAACCGGCTGGGATCCCGGTGATATAGAATTCCCTTATCGTGAAGTTCTTCTGGGCGGCCGGAGTGAGGAAGAAGATGATATCATGAATCCGCGTTTACCCTGGAGTAAACCGCAAAATTAGGAGCATTTATGGATACCCGGATTTGTCCACGATGTCAAACGGAAAACGATCTGCAGGCAGAGAACTGCCGCGCCTGCGGTTATCATTTTAACAGCAAAGATACCTTAACTGAGGACGGGCAGAAAAAATATGCATTAAGAAATAAAGATGAAGGTAATGGCAATTTGGATTCTCCCGCCGGTAGCCATATTTATCCCCACAGGGAAATTTCAGGAGATAAACTGGATCCGGCACTCCCCCGCTCCCGGCCTTCGCGAAAAAAACGAGCGGCCATCCGGCTGGTTAAATTATCCCTGATAATCGCTACCACTCTTTTCATATTGCTGCTGGTCCGTACTTTCTTTGCGCCGGGAATGTTTGTGCACCGCCTTTTCTTCCCCAGTGATGCGGCTTACCAGATTATTATTCCGGCAACCATTCTTTTTTTATTCGTTTATTCTATTTTCGACCTGCTATTTAAAATGCGCCGGATCGAAGCTGAGAAAGTTCAACTGCGCAAAAAAGAAGTTCTGCAGCTACCGCAGTTGGTACGGCGTAATCCAATTAAAGAGGTAACCAGAAAATTCCGGGCAGCAGTGAATTCGCCGGACGACCGTAAATTTCCCCGCTCTTTCTTCCGGGGTGAAAGGGTTTACCACCGGCTTTATGATTTACTGATTCAGTTGAAAAGCACCAGTGATTTGCATAAATCCCATGAGCTTTTCCGCCACCAGACGGAGATTGAATCCGATGATGCCAACAGCGAATATACAACAGTGCGCATATTTATATGGGCCATGCCCATCCTCGGCTTTATCGGCACTGTTTTGGGAATCGGATTGGCCATTGGCGATTTTTCGGGGTTTCTTACCGGTGATATAGAGCAGGTGGATGTGGTTAAAGATCAGCTCTCCATGGTCGCCAGCGGGCTTTCCTATGCATTTGATACAACACTGCTGGGCCTGGTTGGCAGCTTATTTGCGATGCTGTTTGCTTCCTTCGTTCAGAAAAGTGAAGAGGATATGATGACCCGCTTGGATGAGCTGGGCCTGCAGGTGCTTTCCAATGTACGTACCGAATCGCAGGAAATGAGCCCGGCAAACGTTCAGCAAACGATAATTGATGAACTGTCCGATTTTAAAGCGGCCATGGCCGGGCAAACGGATAGCTTTTCCACTGCCATGCAGCAGTTTACCGGCTTCTTTAAAGAATCTTCCGATTCATTCGCAAAAGCCTTTCAGATGCTGCCTGAAAAAATAGCCCGGCATGAAGAACAACTTATTTCCCAGTTAAATCAGGT
>JBAPTX010000469.1:0-3307 GCA_049282375.1 Calditrichia bacterium | reverse complement strand
TTCATACACTGCACATTTTGATTAAATCCAAATCAATTTTTGTTACAGAATTTCCACATCCTGTGCCTGCAGGCCCTTGGGGCCTTCTGCAACAGTAAATTCCACTTCCTGGCCTTCTTCAAGCGACCGGAAACCGCCAGTATCCCGGATGGAAGAATAGTGAACAAAGAAATCTTCGCCACTTTCGTTTGAGATAAATCCAAATCCCTTGGTGTTATTAAACCATTTCACAACACCCTTAACACGATCTGCCATTACTTCTACTCCTTTGAAAAATAAGATTAAATAATTAAAATATCAGGTAATTCAAGACGGTTTCCGATAACAAAACCAGGCCGGAATTCCTAATAAGGTGCGATCAATTTATAGAGGCACCAGCAGACTGTCAAGTAAAATTACAATATTATTCAATAGTTTTTTTTGATTTGAACACTTTCAGCCCTTTTATTTTTATTTCCGGACTGCAAAGTCGAACTTATTTGTATCCCTTTCATCAGTTTGCCGCAAATACCGGATCAGCTTTTTACAGTACTTTCCGGGTTATTATCTCATTGCGTTTAGACTGTGGAATAAACAGAAATGGATCAAATGAAGTCAATGGCGGGAAAAACATCAGATTCTTTCAAACAAAGGTTTTTACAATTTCCTGCTGAATATTCTGAAGCTCTGAATAGGCATTATTGATTTCTTCAATTTTCTCTTTCAGTTTTTTCATCAATTCCTGCCGTTCCAGCCCGTTTCTCAGTATGATCAACAGATCATCATTATCCCATGGTTTTTCGATGTACTGAAACAGCCCCACTTCATTGATGGCTTTGATGGCATTTTCTTTATCCGCATAGCCGGTTAAAATAATACGCGGTACTTCCGGATGCATTTCCCGCACCCGGGCCAGAAAGGTGATACCATCCATTTCCGGCATCAGATAATCGGAGATCACAAGGTCAATATCATTATTGCCGATGTACTCAAGAGCATCCCGGGCTGAGGTAAAAGTTTTAACATTATAACTGGTTTCCAGGCGCAGAAATGAATTCAGGCTGTTCAGAACCATTTCCTCATCATCAACCAGAACAATGCTGGCAATTTCGTTATTTCCCTGCATTTGAAACCTCTTTAATAATTAACCGATTCGTCAGGAATTATAGGCAATAAAATAAATCATGGTAAAATATAACTGAGAAAACGCTTCTGTTCCAATCAATTCTTGAGGTGCGCCATTCTATAGAATCCAAACCTCGGAACAGCTCGACCCTGAACATCAGAGATTTGCACAACCGTCAGGACTTTACCTGAACCCTGCCGATTAAACTGCGTACCCGGCTGGCAAGGGTTTTTAAAACACTGCGGGTTATGCGGGAATGATCTGCAAGCAAATCAAGAAACTCCTCCCGGTCAACCCGCAGGAGAACCGACTCTTCCAGGGTTGTGGCAGTAACGACTCTGGGTTCTTCATCAAATAATGCCCAGCTTCCGAAAACATCGGGCTTTTTCGCGGTCATCAGTTCCTTTTCATTCAACTGCAGGCTCACTTTGCCTTCCACCATTACAAACATGGCATCAGATATCTCTCCTTCCCGGTAAATGATTTTACCGGCGGCAAAGTGCACTTCTTCAGCTATTGCGGCAATATGGGCCAGATCTTCAGTGGTGGTATTCTTAAAAATATCTATTTCCTGAAGCAGCAGAACTTTTTCAATTATAGTCAGCATTTATATTCCTTACCATCTGGCTAATATTATGGGCTTAAAGGTTCTCAGAAAAGGGAATAAACGAAATTAGAAAGGAATTCGTCTATTGATGAATCTGTATTTAAATGTTTTTACCGGCAGCGCTTGATTGATTAAATTTCAGCATCGCAAACTGAGCGCTTTCTTGCAAAAGGGGATCATTATGCCCGATCAGCTGCTCAACTGCGTTCCGGCTGGCCAATCGCTTTTGAACACCAATTAAATATACCGCACAAGCCTTCAGCCAGTTATCCTTTGCGGTTAGGATCATTTGCAAAGCTTTTTCCTCCGTTGGGATGTCAGAAGATGGAATAAATCGTAAATTCTGGATCAATTCGTCCGGATTGGAATGCTCCACCAGCGGAATAATCCTTCGTTTCCAGTTGAACTCCAGCAAGTTATCCAGCATTTCAATGGCGTGGGCTCGCAAATCACTATTATTGCTGGTGATCCTTAAAAATGCATTGTAGATATCCGCAGCCGGATATTTTAATCCCAGCAACCGGAAAATGCGTTCCAGAGTGTAATTCAACCGTTCATCCAAAGCCTTGATGAGCAGCCGGGCGGCGGCTTCTTCCTCTTTTTTATTTTTTTCCCCTGCGCTGCTTTTATTTAAAATTGAACCGTTATTTATCGCATAGCGAAAAAGTAAATGCTGTGCATATAACTCAATTTCTTCGCTAAGATTGGAATCAATCTCTTTTTCATTAAAGTGGAGAAATGGAAACTCCTTGCGAAGCCGGTTTAATCCTCTCAGTGATTCGAATCTTGTTTTCATATCATTTGCCGGCATCATTTTAAAGAGCAGGTCCACGGACTTTTGGGAACCGATCTTTGCCAGTACTTTTGGAATTTCCCGCTGTATGGCCAGTGGTTTTTCCGGCATGTTTTCCCCTGAAATTTCCCATTCAATAAAATCTTCGCCAAATTCAGCCAGTGCCTCGCGGGCAGGCTTACGCAAGGCATTTATCTGCAATACTCGTAATAATTTGGGAATAAAACGCGTACTTCGGGTTTGTCCTGCAGCGGTAATGGCGGCTTTTTGAACCTGCAGATGAGAAGATTCCAGTAAATTGATCAGAAAAAGATTTAGCCTGGGATCATTGACAATTCCCAGCACCTGCGCCACAATTTCCAGCAGAAAAATTCTCTCATCTTCATCAATTTCGCTCATATCGGTTCGTTGAATAAAGTCATCCAGCAGTTTCTTAAAATTGCACTTTCCCCGGAATTCAGTTGAATTGCGGTATTCCCAGGCGGCACAAAGAAGGGCGGCACTGCGCAGCCTGTAGGAAGAATCATAAGCATATTCCCTTAAGAGCGGTAAGCCGATAGTGCGATTTTTGGCGAGAAACTGCATGGCTGCTAACTGCACCTGAAAATTGGTATCATTAAGCAGTTCTTCAATTTCCGGCAGCAGTGAATCGTCCTGATGTTCCTGCAGGATTTTTAATACCTGAATTTTGATATCCGAACCGGGATGCGCCAGCAGTTTTTTAAGGCAAGGCATTAGAATGGTTGGGGGATCATCTTCAATCAATTGCAGGACAAAAGCAATTTTACGGTCGTGGTTTCCT
>JBAPTX010000468.1:0-1895 GCA_049282375.1 Calditrichia bacterium | reverse complement strand
CTCTTAAACAAGCCAGTGACGATCTTTCCAAAACTTCAATATATGCGCCCATGTCCGGCACCATCAGCAAGTTGAATAAAGAAGTGGGTGAAATTGCACTGGGCTCTCAGTTCCAGGAAGATGTTATCATGGTGATATCAAATCTGGCCGGAATGGAAGCTCTGGTGGATGTGGATGAAAATGATATCGTCTCGGTTTCAATCGGTGATACCGCCACCATTGAAGTGGATGCTTTACCCGACCGTCAGTTTAAAGGCACTGTTACTGAAATTGCCAACAGCGCCAAGATATCGGGACAGGGATCTGCTGATCAGAAAACCGAATTTGAAGTGAAAGTGGCGGTTGCCGATGCCGGAAATCAATTGCGTCCGGGAATGACCTGCAGCGCCGATGTAGTGACGGAAACCCGCAGCAATGCCGTGGCTGTTCCTATTCAAAGTGTGGCTGTGCGTACACCCCGGCAACTGGAGAAAGTCGAAATCCAGCATGCCGGCGATGTGGCCATTGCAGACAGCGCGCCACAGGAGTTTAAACCGGATAAAGATGGTTTTGTGGAAGTGGTTTTTGTTATTGAAGGAGACCGTGCTGTGGCAAAACAGGTAACTACGGGTATCCAAAGTGATACTTTTATTGAAATTGTAAATGGAATCAGCGAGGGGGAAGAAATTGTAGTGGGCTCCTACAGGGCTATCAGCAGGGATTTACGAAATGGAGCGGCCATCACGGTATCTTCACCCCAACCCGCAAATTAGACAACCCGAATTCGGAAGCCAAAGCAGGGAGATTATAATGAATTTTAATATTTCGTTTACAGGAAAGCCGGAAAATTATTACAGCCGGGAAAAAGCAGCCGTAATCCGTATGAACAGCATCAGTAAAATTTACCGGATGGGGAAAGAAAAAGTGGCGGCATTGCAGGAAGTTTCGCTGCAGGTTATGGCAGGTGAATACCTGGCAATTATGGGCCAGTCCGGTTCCGGGAAATCCACTTTGATGAATATTATCGGCTGCCTGGACACGCCCACTACCGGAGAATATTTTCTGGAAGGCTCCGATGTCAGCCGCATGACTGATGATCATCTGGCGGAGATCCGTAATGAGAAAATTGGTTTTGTGTTTCAGAATTTTAATCTGCTGCCGCGCATTTCCATTTTTCATAATGTGGAGTTACCCCTGGTTTACAGGGGTTATAATTCAGCCAGACGGCGCGAGCTGGCAAAAGCCGCCATCGAAAAAGTCGGCCTGAGCGACCGCATCAGTCACAAACCCAATGAATTATCCGGCGGTCAGCGCCAGCGGGTGGCCATTGCCCGGGCGCTGGTCAGTAATCCCTCCATCATTCTGGCGGATGAACCGACCGGAAACCTGGACACCGCCACCGGGGACGAAATTATGGAGCTGTTTGACCAGTTAAATGAAATTGGACATACCGTTATGCTGGTAACTCATGAAAGTGAAATTGCAGATCATGCAGGCAGGGTTATCCGGTTAAAAGACGGCCTGATTGAATCCGATACAGGGGAAGAATCTTATAGCGAAGAAACAGCCGCCGCCGCTGCGGTATGCTGATCATGCAGAAAATCCGGTAAAATCATGAAATCAATTCACGAATATACAGAATCATTCCGCATTGCGCTGGGTGCCATAAAAGCCAACAAAGTGCGGGGACTTCTTACAACGCTCGGCATTATTATTGGCATTGTTGCAGTGGTAACCACCATGACCGCTGCCAATGGTTTGGGAAATAAATTCCGTGAAAGCATTTCTTCCCTTGGGGCCGATGTGCTTTATGTTTCGCGAACTCCCTGGGTATTTTCCGGACGCTGGTTCGAACTGCGCAACCGGCAGAATCTGACTTTGAAGCACAGTGAAAAACTGGAGCAGCGGTTGAAGAC
>JBAPTX010000467.1:0-1804 GCA_049282375.1 Calditrichia bacterium | reverse complement strand
GGTTTGCCCGTGCGCCCCCAATACCAGCAGATCGGCGTTACTGCTTCGCACACTTTCCTGAATCTGATCCACCACTGCCCCTTCTTTAATCATTACTTCAAATTCCACCTCCCGTTTTGCCGCTTCTTTTTTAAGAGAATCCATCACTGCCTGTGCATTGCGGCGCAAATCATCCAGGATGGTGAAGTAGGGATTTTCCGCGGCCAGTTCCTGCACTTCGTGCGGAAAAAAGAAAGCCCGCTGGTCAATAACATAAATTATTGAAAGACGGGCATTAAATAATTTGGCTAAATCCATCCCCTGAATCGCCGCTTTTACCGATAACTTGCTGCCGTCTGTTGCCACAATAATGTTCTTGTACATCTTTTTCCTCCGGGATAAGATTTATCGATTTATTTAGCTCCGGGTAATACAGAATAAAAATTTTAATGGAATTGTGACGCTGGAGGTTCCGGCTGCCCTAAAATTCAAACTGCATATTTTCGGAAGCGGAATAACTTTCGGGGAATATTTGTTGGGCTTTCTTTTCTATCAGATCCAGATCTTCATCGGAATGCCGTGGATCGTGATGAAAGAGAAGCAGTTTTTTTACCGCGGCTGCTTCTGCGACCTGGCAGGCCATTTCATAAGTACTGTGACCAAATCCCTGGTATGCCGGGTACTGGCCCGGAAAATATTGGGCATCATGAAGCAGAATTTCCGCATTTTCTGCAAACCGGATCAGCCGCTGATCCCCATTCCGGAACCCTTCCACATCCGTCGCAAAAACCACCGCATGGCCGGCCGCATCTTCCACTTTGTAAATATAGACCCCGCCTTTAGGGTGGTTATAATTTCGCATGCAGCTCACTTTACCAATCCAGCCTTTTTCTTTCCCGCTGCTCTCAATTCTGGTTTTCACATATTTGTCCGGGTAAAAAAAGACTGCCTCTCTTTCAGAAAAATCCTGAAAACTCAGGCGGGCGGGCAACTCGGAAAGAGTAACGGGGAAGAATGCCGGGTTCAGTAAGTTGTCCAGTATGCTCTGCATGGATTCATTCAAAATGGCGGGAGAAATTACATGCAGCACAGTTTTAGGCAGATAGAGCGGGTAGAAATAAGGAAAACCCATTAAATGATCAATATGGGTGTGAGAAAAAAACAGAAACAAATTATCCAGCGGGCGGGTACCGGCGTTTTCAGCAGTAAGCTCATAACCCAAATTAATTATTCCGCTGCCGGCATCCATAATGATGATATAAGGGCCGATGTCAAAACGCAGACAAGTGGTATTTACGCCATATTGACTGGAATATCCTGCCGTAGGGGGATAACTGCCTCTTACTCCATAAATTTTCAAGCGGAAAGAACTGCTTTGCCCGTGCTGTGTTTCGCTCATTGGCGGGATTCTAATTGTTTAATCTCATCACGAAGTTTTGCTGCCCGTTCATAGTCTTCTTTTTCCACAGCATCCTGTAAATCATTTTTCAATTTTTCCAGCCGGTCTTCCGAAACATTCACTTTGCCCTCTTCCACATTCTGGAACTCATCCTGCGAATAGGCGCCTTTTTCCATCACCCCTTCTTCCACAAAAATAGGAATCCCCTTCCGCACAGCAAGCGCTATGGCATCGCTCGGGCGGGAATCCACTTCGAACAACTTCATTTTCCGGCGCACATGAATCAGTGCAAAATAGGTATTGTTCTTCAATTCGGTAACGACGATCCGCTCTATTTTTGCATCCAGTGTTTCCAGAAGACTGAGGGTCAGGTCGTGAGTGATGGGACGGGGCGGTTTAATGTTTTCAAGTCCGAGTGCGATGGAC
>JBAPTX010000466.1:0-3603 GCA_049282375.1 Calditrichia bacterium | reverse complement strand
ATTGTCGCGGGAATCAAAAGAAGTAATAATTCCCATACCGGAAGCAAAACCGCCGTCACTTCCGGCAACTCTTCCCTTTTGCAGTAAGCCTCCCGGTTCGGTGTCCACTATTTTCATCCATTCAGCCTGATAACGGAAACCTAGATAAAAATTTTCGAAAATTTCCTTCTGCACATTGCTGTGGGTTTTTATCAGGTTTTGAGTATATTCCTCTTCCACCGAACCGGGCGTTTGATTTCCGATACCCCAGTAACGATCAGGAAATTTATAAAACTCATATTTTCCCACTAACCGGTAATTTTCCTGCTGAAGATAGATTTCAGGAGTCAGCGAAATTATGATCTGATTGCGCAGGGTGTAGGTCAGGCTTAATTGAATACTGGAGGGGTTTCCCTGCAGGGAAACACCTTTGGGGCGGAACGTGTAAATGCCACCGGCGCCAAGAGCGAAACGGGTTTCGGGTGTATAGTAAATGTAAGGCAGTGCCATTAAACTGCTGCGGGACTTTACAGAATCGGCTTCATTTCCATAGAGTGAAGATGATAAAACGAACAGGAACAACAGAAATCTGTAGTGAATGCGCAGTCTGAATTGCACCGGGCCTCTTTTCTGATTATCTATTTATCATTCAACATTATTTTTGATTTATCCAGGAATCCCAGGACAAAATAATACCCAGTGTAAAGTACTGTGACGGAATAAATTCAGTGGTTTCAGCAAAATCCATTCTGATTTACCTGTTAAATGCCCGGAAATTATCTGCAAATCAGCTGCTTATTTTAAATTAATATTTATTACAAGACTGTCTGCATGAAACTGGAAGAAAGCCTTTTTCCAGTCCGGAGGCCCGAATTTTCCTCTAACATTATTTGAAAAACCATAATTTTCTTTGGGAATCCCTAAGAAGTTTGTATCCAGGTCTTTATTTGCATTTTCATCATGAAAAACTTTTACGGCATATTCTCCAAAAGGCAGGCCGGGGAAATTAAAGCGGGCGCCTTTATTGCTGACTTCAGTAATTGCCGTACGAAAGGGTTCTGTATGGTTCCGGTAATTTTCAGGTGAATTACTCAAGGCCAGTAAAATATACCCGTTGTCATTTTCTGCTCCGGTAACGATTACAGTTAAATAACCTTCGCCGGATGTTCCGGCAATAGCAAAAGCGGTGGATAAAAAATATATGATAAAGATTGGATAAAGCCGTCTTTTAGGTTTAAAACCAGCCATCATTTCTCTCTCCAATTTTTAAAACCATTTCTTTTGAAAAACAACTACTCCTGATAAATATACTGAGGTTCGGGTTGAGTATCCAAAATATTAATTTGCTGCTCCGAAGGCGTTATAATATGTTCTTCTTAAAAAATTGTTTTACTTCCCTTCGGGGATTTCAATTGATTTTCTTCACCTCAAATGATAACTTGCGAAAATTTTATTAATCAGAGTAAAAACTTCCATGAACCAAGCACCGCGTTTATTACTTATCAATCCCTGGATTTACGACTTTGCAGCCTACGATTTGTGGAGCAAACCGCTGGGACTGTTGTATGTCGCCGGGGATCTGCGTTCCCTTGGTTACAATATTGACTTCATTGATTGCCTGGATAAAAACGATCCCCTGCTGCTGGAGCGACAAAAGCGTCACCGCGCGAAGATTAAAAAAAATGGCACTGGGCCGTTTCACCGCGAAGTTGTCAGTAAACCGGAGCTTTTTGATTTTATACCCCGGCACTTTGCCCGCTACGGTTTGCCGGAAGATCTTTTTTTAAAGCGGCTGCGATCTATGCAAAAACCGGATGCGGTGCTTCTTACTTCATTTATGACTTACTGGTATTTAGGTCCGCAGCGGGTGACCGAACTGGTTCGGCAGGTTTTTCCAGGTGTTCCGGTGATACTTGGCGGTATTTACGCAACCCTTCTGCCGGAACACGCCCGGAATTCCATCCGGCCGGACTATATTGTTGAAGGCCCGGGGGAATTTTCCGCAGCGACAATTTTATCTGAAATCTTGCCGGAGACGCCCAAACCGCAGTTGCCCCTTGCCCTGGATGATCTGCCCTGGCCTGCTTTTGATTTGTATTCACGTCTGGATTATCTGGTTGCAATGACTTCGCGGGGGTGCCCTTATCACTGCAGCTTTTGTGCAACAAGTGATGTAAGCGGTGCATTTCGCCAGCGGAAACCGGAAAAAGTGGCGGAGGAAATCTTATCCCAGGCCGGCCGATTCAAACTAAAAAACATTGTTTTCTATGATGATGCGCTGCTGGTGAATAAAAAGAAGCGCTTGCTGCCGATGCTCCGGATTTTATTAAATCAGGGAAAATCCTTTCACTTCCATACGCCGAATGGGCTGCACAGCAGGGAAATTGACGGAGAGACTGCCGATCTGTTCTACCACAGCGGTTTTAAAACCATCCGCCTGAGTTTCGAATCGGCCAGCCCGCGGATGCTGCCGGCAATGAGCAACAAGGTAACACCGGAAGACCTTTCCAGGGCGGTACAAGCACTCGCAGAGGCCGGTTATAAAAGGAAAAATCTGGAAGCTTATGTAATGATGGGACTTCCCGGCCAATCCCTGACGGAGATTTATGAAAGCATTCTGTTTGTCAATTCGCTGGGCATAAAAGTCAGACTGGCATCCTATTCACCTATCCCGGGTACGCCTGATTTCCGGCAGGCACTGCTGCGGGGGCTTTTTCCGCAGGATGCAGATCCCCTGCTCGCCAATAAAACAATTTACCCGTTGTACCGCAGCAGAGAAGCATATGAGATTTTCCGGCAGGTCCGCCAGTTTACTGAAATACTGAACCAGGGTGCAGAAAGAGAAATTTCCTTACTTAATATCAGCAGCCTGCGGCAGGCATTGCGAAATAAGTTATCAGACCCGGTACTTCAGTCCTATGAAACCCCGCTGTTCGATTCTCACGAAAATAAAATAGATTTCATACAATAAAGGGGCATGTTATGGCAAAAGTAGTCACCATTATTCTGGCAGGCGGTCAGGGAAGCCGGCTTTATCCACTCACCAAAATCCGCAGTAAACCGGCAGTGCCAATTGCCGGCAAGTTTCGGTTGATTGATATTCCCATCAGCAACTGTATCCATTCCGGGTTAAAAAAGATTTTCATTTCCACTCAATTCAGCAGCGAGTCCCTCCACCGTCACATTTTCTTAACCTATCATTTCGATGATTTCAGCAAAGGCTATGTCACTGTGCTATCGGCACAGCAGACCATGGAAAATACCGACTGGTATCAGGGAACCGCCGATGCGGTGAGGCAAAATCTGCGGTTTTTACGCCGCGAAGGAGACCTGGTGCTGATACTCTCCGGCGACCATCTCTACCGGATGGACTACCAGAAGTTTATTGATTTTCATTTGAAGAAAAAAGCGGACATCAGCATTTCAGTTTATCCGGTTCTTTATCAGAATGCTTCCGAATTCGGGGTAATGAAAGTAAATCCCAGCGGCAGGATTGTTTCTTTTTTTGAAAAACCAAAAACAGAAAAGGACCTGAACCGCACCAGCATCCCGGAATCTGTTTTTGAAAATCTGAACCTGGAGGCAAAAGGACGCACTCATCTGGCTTCTATGGGAATTTACCTG
>JBAPTX010000465.1:0-14194 GCA_049282375.1 Calditrichia bacterium | reverse complement strand
AAAATTTTAAATCCAAATATCAAACCGGAGAAACTGTACCAACAGATAACAGGCCCGGATCGTAAAATTCTGCTGCTGGATTACGACGGCACCCTGGCACCTTTCAAAACAGACCCTTCCCATGCCGTGCCTTACCCGGGAATCCGGGAATTACTGCAAAAGCTGCTGCTCCGCTCCGATGTCCGGCTGGTGGTCATCAGCGGCCGCGCCACCCGCGATTTAATCCCCTTATTGGGCCTTGAACAACCGCCGGAAATCTGGGGATCCCATGGCATCGAGCGTCTAATGCCGGCCGCAGGTTACGAGCAGATGGAAATTCCCGCCATTGCTGCAAGCGGACTGCAAACTGCCAAAGACTGGCTGCAGCAAACCGGATGGCATAAGCGGGGAGAAGAAAAACCGGGCTGCTATGCGGTGCACTGGCGGGGAATGCCTCCCCCGGAAGTGCAGGAGTTAAAAGAGCAGGCGGAAAAAAGATGGCAGACATTGGCCGGCCGCCATGGTCTGGAATTAAAACAATTCGACGGCGGGCTGGAATTGCGTGTGCCCGGCCGCACCAAAGCGGATGCGGTCCTGCAGGTGCTGGAGGAGGAGTCCGGCAGCCCCCTTACCGTTTACCTGGGCGACGATTTAACCGATGAGGATGCTTTCCGCACCCTGAAAGGAAGAGGGGTCGGTTTTCTGGTACGGGAGGAATTCCGGGAAACACAGGCCGATATCTGGATTCAACCGCCGCAGGAATTAATGGATTTCCTGCAGCGCTGGATAAAATAAGCGGAGAAAACTGAATGGAATTAGCAAACAGGATCTTTTTACAGAACAGCATTCAGCAATGGCTGGTTGCCATTCTGGTGGCGCTGGGATCGCTTTTAATACTGCAGCTTATCAAAAAATTTGCTCATAACCGCATCAGTGCCTTTGCCAAAAAAACCAAAACCGATGTGGATGATCTGATTGCCGAACTGATTGCCCGCATCAAATTCATATTTCTGCTGGTGCTGGCGCTTTATTTCGCCTCCCTGGCATTAATTCTCCCGCTGAGGTTGACCGGGATCATCGGCAAGCTGGTTATTGTGGCAGTCCTTCTGCAGACGGCATATTTGGGTTCGGGGTTAATTACTTTCTGGACCCATCATTACCGCCGCCGCAAAATGGATGTGGATGCCGCCAGTGTTACCACCTTTTCGGCGCTGGCTTTTCTGGGCCAGTTGGTGCTCTGGTCGGTAATCGTTATTCTGGCGCTGGATAATATCGGAGTGGATATTACCGCCCTGATTGCCGGTTTGGGGGTGGGCGGTATTGCCATTGCCCTGGCGGTCCAGAATATTCTGGGCGATCTCTTTGCATCTCTTTCCATCGTAATTGATAAACCTTTTGTGATAGGGGATTTTATTATAGTGGGGGATTATCTGGGATCGGTGGAGCATATTGGTTTGAAAACAACGCGCATCCGCAGCCTTTCCGGTGAACAACTGGTATTCTCTAACGGCGATCTGCTCAGCAGCCGCATCAGGAATTTCAAGCGGATGTACGAACGGCGGGTGGTTTTTTCACTGGGACTTATATACCAGACGCCGCCGGATAAACTGAAAAAAGCCACCGCAATATTAAAGGAGATCATTCAGTCTCTGGAAAATGTCCGCTTCGACCGCGCCCATTTCAAAGAATACGGCAACTTGTCCCTGAACTTTGAAGTGGTTTACTGGGTAAAAAGTCCGGACTACAATGTGTATATGGATATCCAGCAGGAAATAAATCTGCAGATATACCAGCGGTTTACGGCTGAAGGTCTGGAGTTTGCTTATCCCACCCAGACCCTATTTATGACTTCGGAAAACCCGGACAATCCAAACATTTCCACATCTATTAACTGAGAGTAAAATGACACCAAATCGAATGACAGGAAAACGTTTAATTATTGTTTCAAACCGTTTACCCATTACCCTGACCCGGAAGGAAGGTGACGAATGGCAGATTAAGCCGGGTTCCGGCGGACTGGTTACGGCCATGGCGCCGGTACTGCGGGACCGCGGAGGTTTGTGGATCGGCTGGCCGGGAACCATGGAGGAAATATCAAGCGGTATTTATGAAAAGGTTTCAAAAGAAAATGAAAAGTTCGGTTACGATTTAAAGCCCGTCTCGCTTACCCGGGCGGATGTGGAAGCCTATTACAAAGGATTCGCTAATGAAATTATCTGGCCGCTCTTCCATGATCTGATTGATCATTCCAACTTTGACCCGGAATACTGGGATGCCTACGAAGCGGTGAATGGGAAATTTGCTGATGTTATCATTCATAACTTATCGGGGGATGACTTTATCTGGGTTCACGATTATCATTTGATGAACGTAGCTGCCCACCTGCGCGATAAAAATCTTCAGGGTCAGATCGCCTTTTTTCTTCATATTCCTTTCCCTCCGCCGGACATTTTTGTCCGGCTGCCGTGGCGCTTCGAAATACTGAACGCATTGCTTCAATATGATTTAATCGGATTTCAAACCATGCGGGACCGCCGCAATTTTCTGCAGTGCATCCGGACTTTTCTGCATCCTGTCAGAGCGCAGGGCAAAGGCCAGGTGGTGCGGATCGACTTTGAAGACCGCGAAGTGCGTATCGGTGCCTTTCCGATCAGTATCGATTATCATGAATTCAGAAATCTGGCGGAAACCAAAGACGTGGGGGAAAAAGCCTGGCTGATCCACGAAAAATTCCCGGAACGGCAGATTATTCTCGGAATCGATCGCCTGGATTACACCAAAGGCATTCTGGAAAGACTCTCGGCGTTCCGGCAGGCTTTGCGCCTGTACCCGGAGATTCGCGGAAAGGCAAGCCTGGTGCAGGTAGTGGTTCCCAGCCGGCGGGATATTCCTGAATATGCCAATCTGAAGGAAGAAATTGAACGCCTGGTCGGGGAAATCAACGGCGAGTTTACGCAGTCTCACTGGGTGCCAATTTATTATATGTTCCGCAGCCTGCCGCGTCCGGAGCTGCTGGCTTATTACCGCACTGCGGAAATTGCGCTGCTGACGCCGCTGAAAGACGGCATGAACCTGGTGGCAAAAGAATACTGCGCATGTCAACTGGAGCGAACGGGTGTTCTGATTCTCAGTGAATTTGCCGGTTCCGCCGCACAGTTTCAGCAGGGGGCTTTGTTAATCAATCCCCATGACATTAACGGCACCGCGGCCGCCATCCGGGAGGCTCTGAACATGCCCAAAGACGAGCGCCGCAGGCGAATGGAAAAACTCCGCCGGAATGTGCGCCGCTACGATATCTTCTGGTGGGTGGATTCTTTCCTGGAAGCCGCCATTGCCCGCCACCTGGACAGTTTTCCCCGGATGGAAGATTACATTCCGCGGGAAAATCCCTGATCCGCTGATCGAAACAATTTCCCGCTGATCGGGTGAAAAAGAGGCCCGCCGTTTCAAGAGCGGGACCGGCAGCTTTAAATAATATGATAATTAAATGATGGAGGGGATATGCTTTACAGTGTTGAGCAACTAACCGGATTCAAAATTGAAGGCACGGATGGAGAAGTGGGAAAAGTGCATGAATTTTATTTTGACGATCATTCCTGGAAAATCCGTTATGTAATTGTGGATACCGGCGGCTGGCTTCCCGGCCGGCGGGTTTTGCTGGCGCCGGCCGCCCTGAAACAGCCGGACCGAAAAGAAAAACATCTGCCGGTAAAACTGACGACCGACCAGATAAAGAACAGCCCGGAAATCCGCCGGGAAGAACCGGTTTCCCGCCAGAAGGAAATTGATATGCTGGAATATTATCAATGGCCCATTTACTGGGATATCGGCGCTGTGCATGTGCCCAGTACCAATTATGTACTGGCGCGGGAAGTTGCAGAAAAACGTGCGGCAAACAAACCGGAAGAAATCGGCGATCCGCACCTCCGCAGTACAAACGAAGTCAACGGTTACCATATTCAGGCGGTGGATGAGGAAATAGGACACGTTGAAGATTTTATTATTGATGTAAATAACTGGGATGTGCGCTTTATGGTGATAGATACGCGAAACTGGCTTCCCGGTAAAAAAGTGGTGATTGCCCCTCGCTGGATTAAAGATGTGAACTGGGCGGAGAGCAAAGTAATGGTGGATCTGGCCAAGGAACAAATCAAAGAAAGCCCTGAATACAAATCGGCGAAAAAGCTGGATGAAGAATATGTAAGCCGTGTTTACAGTCATTACGGCAAAAAACCCCACTGGAAATAAATATACCGGTTTAGCTTCAGTCTTCTGGTTTGGCTGTTCGGTACGGAATATTAGCGGCCGCAGGCAGTAAAGATAATTGGCATTGAGGATCAGCCCGAAAGGTTCTAATTGGATTCCTTAACATTAAATGACGTCTGGATTTTTCTTAAAAGTATTGTCAATTTCCAGTTATTTACGGTGAACAACACCCATATAACCGTATCCTCCCTGTTTGTTTTTATCATAATGCTGACGCTGTTAAGCCTGCTTGCCCGCTTTTTATCCAACCTGATGGCAAACAAATTTCTCGCCCGGCTGCGGATGTCGCAGGGAACGCTTTATACCATGAAACGCATCACCTTTTACAGTCTGGTGCTGCTGAGTATCATCATTTCCCTGAACTTTATCGGTATTGACCTGAGCGGCCTGACCGTTATTTTCGGCCTGTTGTCAGTGGGAATTGGTTTCGGCCTTCAGAACATTACCTCCAATTTTATTTCGGGTATTATTTTACTTTTTGAGCGCCCCATAAAAGTGGGTGACCGGGTAACCGTGGGAGATACCGTGGGAGATGTGGTCGCCATAAATATGCGGGCAACCACCATCCGCTCGCTGCAGAACATTTCAATTATTGTCCCGAATTCGGAATTCATTTCTTCCCGGGTGGTAAACTGGTCGCACATGGATCCTAAAGTGCGGCTGGATGTGGAGGTGGGAGTTTCCTATTTATCCGACCTTGACAAGGTGCTGAAGGCTTTGAGTGAGGTGGCGGAAGAAAATAAAGATGTGCTGGAGCGGCCTGCGCCGCAGGTTATGCACATGGGGTTTGGGGACTCCGCCTGGAACATGCAGCTCCGGGTCTGGATTCGCAGCCCCAAAATTATTTTTGAAGTGCGTTCATCCATCAATTGTGCCATTGTGCGCAAGTTCAGGGAATTCGGCGTGGAAATTCCCTTCCCGCAGCGCGATATCAATTTCCGCAATCCGCTGCCGCAGGCGGAGCAGCCGCAAGTAAATCCGGAAGATGATGAGCAGCCGACCCCGCGCCGGATATCAGGGTAAAAAAGAGCGGCCGCTTCTGCTGCATTTCGCCGCCTGGCGGGTAATGTGGTTGTATGAATGACAAGAAAATTATATTACCGATGATTTATCAACTAGTGTGATCGTCTTAATTTTTATTCTACTGAATTTGGATTCTTTATTAATAAAGGAAATTGATTTGTCAGGCACCGTCAGAATTTTTTCCGGATTGAAAATAAATCTTTTTAAACGCGGTTTTGAGTATGGAAACCGGACCTGCTGATGATCCTTATCATCAAAAAAAGATTCACGGCTTGTTTATCCCCAGCCATTCAATGATTACTGCTTTTACTGTCCGGCTGCAATGGCGGTAAAGTATCATAGAGCAGTCAGTGCACAGGAATTCTGCAAATACAAAATTGATTAACCTGCATAAACTCCCTGATGGGAGTTACCTGTCGGAGATATGCCTGCACAAAATAACTGTGGTATGTTTAAGTTCAATTTAACACGGGATGATATTTTATGGATATTGATTTCAACAGTTATCTGGAAGGAGTTGGCGCCTGGTTCTTAACCAGCGGATTACAAATTCTGCTGGTGCTGGTTCTGATTGTGATATCACTTAAAATCGTACGGTTACTGTCCAACCGGTTTTTTCAGGCACTTTCAAAAGGGAAAAAAGATGATGAATTCCGTAAACGGGCGGACACCCTGAGTGCGGTGGTCCGATACATTCTAACCGTTGTGGTGATCATTATTGGTTTAATGATGATCCTGAAAGAGCTGGGCATTGAAATCGGGCCCATTCTGGCCGCAGCCGGTGTTGTGGGTCTGGCTGTCGGGTTTGGCGCCCAAAACCTGGTGCAGGATGTGATCAGCGGATTTTATATCCTGCTGGAAGATCAGATCCGGGTGGGCGATGTGGTGAATATTGCCGGCAAGGGCGGTCTGGTGGAGAAAATTACCCTGCGCATGACAGTGCTGCGGGACTTGGCCGGGAATGTTCATTATGTACGCAACGGGTATATCGATGTGGTAACCAACATGACCAAAGATTACTCCCGCTATGTTTTTGAAGTGGGAGTTGCCTACCGCGAAGATGTTGATGAAGTGATTAAAATTCTCAGGGAAATCGATGAAGAGCTGCGCAAAGATCCGGAGTATAAGGATGACATCATCGAACCGCTGGAAGTGATGGGGCTGGATAAGTTCGGCGATTCCGCCATTATCATCAAGGCCCGCACCACCACCAAGCCCATTAAGCAGTGGCGTATCGGACGGGAATTCAACCGCCGCATGAAAAAAGTGTTTGATGACCGCAACATCGAAATTCCTTTCCCGCATGTCACGCTGTATATGGGGCAGGAAAAAGACGGCAGTGCACCGCCCATGCGTATCGAAATGCCGGAGAATCAGAAAATTGAACCGGCAAACAAGTAGAATCTGATCTGTTTTAAAGCAGCCGAAAGAATGACTGAATAACAGGAGAGGGGGAAACATGAGAGATTTACCAAGAAAAATCTGGACCAGTTTATTTGGAAAGCATAAGACCAAAAAACGTGACTTCAAACATCGTGAGGAAGAAAAAGATGTGAACCTCGGCCGCAAAACCGGTGAGCGCATTACTAAAAAGCGTGAAAAAAAAGATGAATGACATTGCGGGTGAAGGGGCTTTATTCGCAGTCCGGCAGCTAATTGGGGCAGAAAATCTAACAGACTGAGGGCACTGATTCAGATGATAAAATCACTCGATTTTTCGCAAGTTCGGAAATCTATTGAACCGGGGAAACTGGGGGTAAAAAGCAGCAGCGAGATAGAGCCTTTAAGCGGGATAATCGGCCAGCAGCGGGCGGTTAACTCCCTTCAATTCGGGTTACGCATGACGGCCAGGGGTTACAACGTTTATGTAGCCGGACCCCCCGGCACCGGCAAAATGACTTCCATTCAGTCTTTTCTGAAAGATATGGCGCGCCGGCGCGAAACACCACATGACTGGTGTTATGTCAATAATTTCAACAATCCCTATTCTCCTGTGGCCATTTCCCTGCCGCCGGGCAAAGGCTGTGAATTCCGCAGCGATATGGACCACGTGGTTGAGCACGTCCAAAAGGAACTGCCCCGGGTGTTCGAAAGTGAGCAATATTCCGGGCGCCGGGAAGACATTATCGGGGCACTGAAAAAGAAGCGGGAATCCCTGTCGCGGGAGATTAACCAAAGGGCAACTGAAAGCGGTTTCAATCTGCAGTCCACGCCGATGGGCCTGATTTTCATTCCGGTAAAAGAGGGACAGCCGCTCACGGACGAGCAGCTAAAAGCGCTGGATGAGGCAGAACGTAATGAGCTGCGTGAAAAGCAGGGCAAGCTGCAGGAGGAGATACAGCAGGTTTCCAAAAAAATCCGGGAACTGGAGCGCACCGCAAATTCCCGCATAAAAGATCTGGATAAAAAGGTAGCCTTGAATGCGGTTGGCGGCCTGATTGAAGATATTCGTGACAAGTACAGCGATTTCCCCGATATTCAGAAATATTTTGATGAAGTGGAAAAGGATATTGCGGAAAATGTGGATGCCTTTAAGCGCAGCGAATCTGCACAGGAAGGCAGTTCACAGCCGGCGCAAAAAGCGGCACTGCAGCAGCTGAAAGACCTTTCCCGCCGGAAGTACGAAGTGAATGTCCTGGTGGATAACAGCCAGCAGGAGGGGGCGCCGCTGATTCTGGAGTTAAATCCCACCTTTAATAACCTGCTGGGGCGAATTGAAAAAGAAATGATGATGGGTGCATTCAGTACCGATTTTACCCTCATTAAAGCCGGTTCGCTGTTAAAGGCAAATGGCGGATTTTTGATTGTGCCGGTGGAAGATCTGCTGACCGGGATGTATGCCTACGAAGGGTTGAAAAGGGCTTTGCGAAGCTGCGAAGTGCAGATTGAAGAACTGGGAGAACGACTGGGATTTATGACGACCAAAACCCTCCGCCCCCAACCCATCCCTCTGGATGTAAAGGTAGTGCTGGTGGGGCCGCCTCTGATTTTCCGCTTAATGCATGCTTATGATAATGATTTTGCCGAATTGTTCAAGGTGAAAGCGGATTACGATATCCGCATGAAAGCCGAAGAAGAAAATATCGGGGATTTTCTCAGTTTTGTGAGCACCATTTGCCGTAAAGAAAATTTACCTCATCTGGATCAGGGAGCGCTGGCACGGGTGCTGGAGCAGGCCATGCGGATGGCCGGAGATCAGGAACGGATTTCCACGGAATTCGGCCTGCTGGCGGACCTGATCCGCGAAGCTGCCTTTTGGGCGGAAGAAGAGGGAGCAGAGCAGATATCTGCTGCGCATGTGCAGAAATCTCTGGACGAACAGAAAAAAAGGTCCAATTTACCGCAGGAGCGTATCGAGGAGATGATTGAACGCGGCATTCTGCTGATTGATATTGAAGGAGAAAAGGTCGGGCAGGTGAATGGGCTCTCTGTGCTGGACATAGGCGATTATCAGTTTGGTAAACCAAGCCGGATTACCGCCACTGTAAATCCCGGAAGGGGCATCGTGGATATTGAACGTGAAGCAAAACTGGGCGGGCCGCTGCACAGCAAAGGCGTTTTAATCCTGACCGGTTTTCTTTCCGGGAAATATGCCCGCAACCGGCCTTTTACCCTGGGCGCCCGGCTGGTCTTTGAGCAGAGCTATCAGGGCGTGGATGGGGACAGCGCTTCTTCTGCGGAAGTGTATGCCATTCTTTCCGCATTATCGGAATTGCCGCTGAAACAGGGCATTGCCGTTACCGGTTCGGTTAACCAGAAGGGGGAAGTGCAGGCGATCGGCGGCGTTAATCATAAAATTGAAGGTTTTTTTCAGGTATGCCGGCAAAAAGGGCTGACCGGTAAACAGGGGGTCATAATTCCCGCCAGTAATCAAAAACATCTGATGCTGGAGGAAGAAGTTGTAAAGGCCGTTAAAGAAAACCAGTTTCATATCTGGGCAGTGCGCACGATTGATGAAGGAATTGAAATATTAACCGGGCAGGAAGCCGGTATCCGGCAGGAAGATGATACCTTTCCGCAAGGAAGTGTAAATGAACAGGTGCGCAAACGTCTGGAAATGTTTGAGCAGTCTCTGAAAAAAATTAAAAATATAAAAGAGGATTGAGCAGGCGGTGGCAGTATGCAGTTGGCAGTGGGCAATTTGCAGTGGGCAATTTGCAGTTGGCAGTTTGCAGTTGGCAGTTTGCAGTTGGCAGTTTGCAGATTATTGTGGTTAGAAGCCGGAGAAATTCATGTTCATCCATTTACAGATCATAAATAAAATTAAACCCGAACAAACAAATGCTTAAAAACGAAATCATTGCCAAGATTGAAAATTATGAAAAATATGTGGGTGCGGAGAGTATTGAGCGCATTCTTAAAAAGGCAAAGCCGCTGCAGGATCTGCATATTGTGCATGTAAACTCTACTTTTTACGGCGGCGGCGTGGCGGAGCTGTTATCCACACTGAGTATTCTGCTTAATCAGGTGGGAATAAAAACAGGCTGGCGGGTGCTGCAGGGATCGCCGGATTTTTTTAACATTACCAAAAAAATGCACAATGCGCTGCAGGGTGATGAAATCAATTTAAGCCGGCGGAAAAAAGAAATTTATGAAGGGGTGGTTTACGAGAACGCCATGCGGAACCATCTGGATCATGATTTTGTCATTATTCACGATCCGCAGCCGCTCCCGATGATCAACTGCTATCGTAAAAGAGGGCCCTGGATCTGGCGCTGCCATGTGGACCTCAGCAATCCCAACCGCGAGTTGTGGACCTACCTGAAACAGTTCATCGAAAAATACGACTCGGTAATTTTTTCGCTGAAGGAATATAAGCAGGACCTGATTACCCCGCAGATGTTCATACAGCCTGCCATAGATCCATTTTCAATTAAAAATAAAGAGCTGAGTGAAGCGGAAATTGAGGAACGGCTTGCCCATTATGATATTCCGACCGATCTGCCTATTATCGCCCAAATTTCCCGGTTCGACCGCCTGAAGGACCCGCAGGGGGTAATTGAGGCATTTAAAATAGCCCGCAGAGAAGTGGATGCAACCCTGGTGCTGCTGGGTAATGTGGCTACCGATGATCCGGAAGGAATGACCGTTTATAAATCCATTCTGAATTGCAGTGAAGACCGCATTTTGATTTTGAGCCGCGAAGACACGGCACTGGTAAACGCGCTGCAGCGTAAGGCGGCCGTTGTGATGCAGAAGTCGCTCAGGGAAGGCTTTGGATTAACCATAACGGAAGCGATGTGGAAAGGGGCTGCGGTAATCGGAGGAAATGTGGGGGGCATCCGCAAACAGATAAAGGACGGGGAAAACGGCTTTCTGGTTTCTTCGGTGGAAGAGGCGGCACAGCGCATTGTTGAGCTTCTTAAAGATGAAAAACTGCGCCGCACAATGGGTGAAAAGGCCCGCGAAACCGTGCGCAGCCACTTTCTATTTTCCGACTATCTGGAAAAATATCTCGACCTGCTCGCCTCTTTTGAAACCTGTTTTAAACTTCATGATTAAACAGATAATGATTCATGTATTGATTGGCGGATATCCGCACAAATTAGAAAATCAGAATTACTTTATTTTGCTGCCGTTACACGAAGAATTTCTCCCCTTTAATTAAAAGTCAGAGTCGTATGTTTTAACCCGAACAGGATACCTGATGCAAAAAGAAAAACCGAAAAAATATCCGGGGCCGCCCCCGGAGCAGCCTGCGGGCGGCAATCCTTCTCTGTGGCGGTACTTTTTAATTTTTCTGCTGGTATGGTGGGGGTTGTCTTATGTTTTAAAAATAATGAGCGGCCCCGAGACGGTGGAAATTTCCTATACCCAGTTCAAGCAGCAGGTTAGAAATGACAATGTAAAGGAAGTGGTGGTGCAGGGTTCGGAAGTAAAGGGGCAGTTTCGTACTGCTTTTGTGGATACTGCCGCCGCGGAAAAAGACACCACCGGATATATGCACTTCACCACCGTCACCCCTCCTTTTGAAGACCCGAATCTGGTAACCTTGCTGGAAGATAATGATGTGTCCATTACCGCGGAAACAGTAGGAGGCTCCTGGGTTCAGTATCTGCTGATCGTGTTTTTACCCTGGGCGCTGCTGTTCGGTATTTTCATATTCATGCGGCGCAGAATGCAGAATCAGATGAAAGGCGGCGGCGGTGCCGGGGGGTTATTCGGTATCGGGCGCTCCCGGGTAAAGCGGTTTAAAAAAACACCGGTCAGTGACACTTTTGAAGATGTGGCCGGTTTGGAAAATGCAAAGCAGGACTTACAGGAAATCATCTCCTATTTAAAGGAGCCCGATAAATTTCAGGATTTGGGCGCTGAAGTGCCGAAGGGTGTCCTGCTGATGGGCCCTCCCGGCACGGGAAAAACCCTGCTGGCCCGGGCTGCCGCCGGGGAGGCCAACGTTCCCTTTTTCAGCATCAGCGGTTCGGAATTTATCGAGATGTTTGTTGGTGTGGGCGCCTCCCGTGTGCGGCATTTGTTTGAAACAGCCAAGCGGGAAGCACCCGCCATTATTTTTGTGGATGAAATTGATTCGGTGGGAAGGGTGCGCGGCACCGGTCTGGGCGGCGGGCATGACGAACGGGAACAAACACTTAATCAGATTCTCTCCGAAATGGACGGTTTTGATCCCCACCAGTCGCTGGTGGTGATTGCCGCCACCAACCGGCCGGATGTGCTGGATCCGGCTTTGACCCGGCCCGGCCGCTTCGACCGCCAGATTGTAATGGAACTGCCGCAGAGAAAAGCGCGGGAAAAAATCCTGGAAATCCATTCCCGTAATGTACCGCTTAGTCCGCAGGTGGACTTAGCCAATATTGCTTCGCGGACGGTGGGTTTCAGCGGAGCGGATTTAAAAAATCTGGTAAATGAAGCAGCGCTGCTTGCCGGCCGGGAGAACAAAAAGCAGGTGGAGCCGGAAGATTTTGATGAAGCGCGGGATAAAATTCTGCTGGGCGCAGAGCGGGAGGAAATGCTGAATCAGAAGGAAAAACAGCTGGTGGCCTACCATGAAGCCGGCCATGCCCTTCTTGCTATTTTAATGCCCTATACCGATCCGTTACAGAAAGTAACAATTATTCCCCGCGGCCGTGCCCTGGGTGTTACCGAACAAATCCCGGATACGGACCGCCATAATTTTGCCCGGCAGTATTTGCTGAGCAGAATCGCCGTTACACTGGGCGGACGGGCCGCAGAGCAGATTGTATTTGATGAAGTGACCAATGGCGCCGCCAGCGATCTTAAAGTGGTAACCCAGATTGCCCGGAAGATGATTTGTCAGTGGGGGATGAGTGACCTGCTGGGGCCGGTATTTTATAATCAGGGGGAAGAGCATCCATTTCTGGGCCGTGAGTTATCCCAGCCCAAGGACTTCAGCGAACATACTGCTAAACTGATTGATCAGGAAATCCAGCGAATTATAAAAGAAATGGAAGAAGAAGCAGTTGAGCTGCTGCAGAAGAACCGTTCCAAACTGGACAAGCTGGCCGCCGCTCTGCTTGAAAAAGAAACCCTCGAAAAAGAGGACATCCTGAAATTACTGGATATTGATGAAAAGAAGCTTAAAGAAGAGAGCGAAGAACAGCATCATATCGGTGCCTCGCAGGAAGTCCTGCAGTTTAAAAACGGACGTAAAAAGTAGCGTAAAATTTTTTATTAATAAAACTATATAAATTTAAAGGAGGTTACTGTGCAGGTTCCCTTGGAAATCAGTTACCGGGAAATTAACAAAACCGATTCTTTAGAGAGTTTAATCAGGGAAAAAGTGGCCAAACTCAATAAAATATGTGATTATATCACGAGCTGCCGGGTAGCGGTTGAGCGGCCGCAGAAGAATGTGCAAACCGGCAGCCCCTATCGGGTGCGGGTCGCGCTGCGGGTGCCCCCCAAACACGAGCTGGTTGTGGACCGCAGACCGGTGGATACAGATCCGCATGATGAATTGCCAACCGTTATCCGCGATGCGTTTGAAGTCGCCGAGCGCCAGTTAAAAGATTTGATGGCCCGGCAAAGAGAAGATGTCAAAACACATCCCGAACAGGCTGCCGAAGCTGTGATTGCCCGCATTTTCCGGGAAAAGGGCTACGGGTTTATCCGCACTGTGGAAGGGCGTGAAGTTTATTTTCACCAGAATAGTGTTTTGAATAATGATTTTGACAGACTGGAAATCGGTACCGGAGTAAGGATTGCAGTTGAAATGGGACAGGATGGTCCGCAGGCTTCCACCGTGCAGATTGTAGATAAACCGGGTTCGCGAATCGATAAATAGACATCAGCAGTGCCATTGATTACCGGGCGTTCCAGCCTGTATTTTAACTGTCTGCCTTACTTTGCATGTATCCGGCGGAAGGCCGCCGGCTGCCACGGCTAAAAACTTAAATTTTAAACGGAAATTTTGTAATGGCTTTTCAATATGCCCCTCAGGGCAATATTCCGATTCCAGATCTGGAATTTAAAGAAAATATCAAACTGAACAGCGCCGAAACCGCTCTGATTATTGTGGATATGCAGAATGATTTTATTAAGCCGGGCGGTTCCCTTGTGGTGCCTGCGGCCATGGCAACCCTGCCCCATATTCAGGGGCTATTGATGAAGGGGCGCCGTCATGGGGTGAAGGTGGCTTATACCCGGGACACTCAGTTTTCTGATGATCCTGAATTTAAAATATGGCCGCAGCATTGTCTGAAAGGTACCTGGGGATGGCAAATTGTGGAAGAGCTGGCCCCGCTGGATACCGAAATGATCATCGAGAAAAATCGTTATGACGGGTTTTTCGGCTCCGCTTTGGACTATTATCTCAGCCGCGTCTGGAAGGTTAAAAATCTGATTATTACCGGAACTGTTGCCAATATCTGCGTTCTGCACACCGCCGCCTCCGCCGCATTGCGCTGGTTTCATATTATCATGCCCGCTAACAGCGTTTCCGCTCTCA
>JBAPTX010000464.1:0-6279 GCA_049282375.1 Calditrichia bacterium | reverse complement strand
CGGGAGGACGTCAGCAAATTCGGGTCCGTCATCAAACATAATGCAGCGCTGCTGGCGCAACTGGATTGTCTGGCCGGGCTCGCGGAGGTTGCCCGGGAAAATCACTATATAAAACCGCAGGTGGATGATTCCGATGTGCTGGATATAAAAGCAGGCCGGCATCCTGTAGTGGAAAATTTACTGCCGCCGGACGAACCCTTCATTGAAAATGATACCTGGCTGGAAAACACTTCTCTGCAGATCATGATTCTCACCGGGCCGAATATGGCAGGTAAATCCACCTATCTGCGTCAGGTGGGGTTAATCTGCCTGCTGGCGCAAATCGGCAGTTTTGTGCCGGCGGAATCCGCCCGTATGGGAGTGGTGGACCGGATTTTTACCCGGGTGGGTGCTTCCGACAACCTGGCTTTCGGCGAGAGCACCTTTCTGGTTGAAATGCTGGAAACTGCCAATATTTTGAACAATGCCACCCCAAAAAGCCTGATTATCCTGGATGAGGTGGGGCGCGGGACTTCCACTTATGACGGGCTTTCCATTGCCTGGGCGGTAACGGAATTTCTCCACAACCATAAAGAATTGGGTGCAAAAACACTCTTTGCCACGCATTATCATGAGTTAACCGAACTGGAAGTGCTTTATCCCCGCATTAAAAATTTCCGTGTCGGGGTAAAGGAAGTGGCGGATTCGGTGGTGTTTTTGCGGCGGATTGAGCCGGGCGGCATTGACAACAGCTATGGAGTGCATGTGGCTCAAATGGCCGGTTTACCCGCGGAAGTTATCGAGCGCGCCCGCGAAGTGTTACATAATCTGGAGAGTAATGAAATGTCGGCCCACCGCATGCCGCGGATTGCCAGACGGCGTTCCGGCAGCGGTGCAGACCGAAATCAAATCAGCTTATTCGACCTTATGCAGAAATCAAAAATTGAATCGGAAATAGAAAAAATGGATGTGAATCAAATGACCCCGCTGCAGGCGCTGGTCAAATTGAATGAGCTGAAGGAAATTATCAAGCAGAATTCCTGAGGCTATGATTAGGTTTTCATTTATCATATTTATTCTGTTTCTCAGTGCATTAAATGTTCTGCCCCAGTCCCTTTCCGAAAAAAATATCAGCCGGATTGCGCAGGCCAAAAGCCGGTATTTTTCCGGCAACGACTCAGCGGCTTTGGCAATTACTTCCCAAATACTGGAAAGTAATCCTGAAAATGAAGAAGCACATCTGCTGCAGGCACTGCTGCACTTAAATGAACATCAGGTTCATGTACAAATTCAAGCTCGTCAAAGCATTGAAAAATTCCACCGTCATCTGAAAAACCCTTTTTCGTACTTGGCAAACGGGCTCTTACAACTCCATTTAAAAAATGAAAAAGGTGCCCGCAGATCCTTTGAAAAGGCGCTGGAATTGCGACCCGGTTATTTCCCGGCATTACTGGAACTGGGGCGTTTCCATGGAACGGAAGTATTCCGCTATCTGAATAAATTTACGGATACTGAAGTGGCACTTTCCTACCGGCGCTTTGCCATGATTGATTTTGATAAAGCCGTTTACTATTTAAAGCAGGCGCTGGAAATCCGGCCTGAGCATCCGGAAGCACTAAAGCTGTTATGCAAACTTTATTTTGAATTGGAAGAATATGGTGAAATGCTGAATCTGCTGGAGAGGGCCGGAAAGGATTTCAGGGATAAAAATTTATATCTCTATTTGGGGCTGGCGCATACCGGATTACACAATTATGATGAAGCGGAGGCCGCCTTTAAGAACGCTTTCCGGTTAATGCCGCCTGCGGAAAAATTGCTGTTTTATGAACCCAAATACCTTCCCCATTCCCAGTCGAAAGACTCTCTTTACCGGGAATTCTGGAAAACCAGAGACCCGCTTTTTCTCACTGCGGAAAATGAAAGGCTGCTGACCCACTGGGAACGGATGGCCTATTCTCAGCTCTATTTTGGGGTGGCGAAACCTGCCGTTCCCGGCTGGGAAACGGACCGCGGCAAAACGCTGATCCGTTACGGCAAGCCGGACCATATTATCGATTACGGAAAATCTATGGATGCTCAGGCCATATTTTCTCCCACTCAAATCTGGATTTATCCCGGTTTTAATCTGGCGTTTACCGATGAATACTGGAATTCAAATTATCGTTTTGCAGAACCTAATCTAAGTTCCCTTTCCCGCTTCCGCGAACGCACAAATTTAAGTTATTCTTTAGTATCGGAAAATCTGGAAGAGCAGCTGCCGGAGCTGTATCAACTGCACTCCGGCGGGCGGTTAATGGATGCGGGTTTCCACCTGATTTCTTTTAAAAATGAAGCTGAAACCATCAGTTATTTGACCTTTGCTTTTCAGACGGAGAGATACTCGCAGGCAGAGCGGCAAAAAATAGAAGGCGGTATTTTCTTTTTAGATCGGAATGCTGCGCCCCTGGAATCCTTTCAGGATCAGTTTATTGTTGATACCCCCCGCAAGGATTCCCTGCGGGATTACCGCACGCAATTGTTTAAGCATCCATCCGGGCAATTTGCTGTTTCGGTTGAAATTTTGAACCGGACGGAAAAACAGAGCCGGGTTTGGCGGGACAGCGTTGAAATTCCTGATTTTTCTGTGCCGGGAATAACCATGTCCGACCTGCTGCTGGCGCAAAAACTGACCACAAATTCAGCACCGGGCGCCATTATCCGCAACGGCTTAAGTATGGTTCCCGTGATCAAACGGAATTATTCGCCGGCCGATACCCTTCTGCTCTATTTTGAATTATATAATCTGCCGGGAAACCGCCATTCACCTTTTTATTATAAAGTGGAAAACCGCATCTCCCGGCAGGAAAGCCATTCTCTGCTGGCCTCCCTCTTTGGCAAGAAAGAGCAGGGCATCAGCCTGATCAATGATTATTCATCTGATGGTGCCGGGGATTTTGTTATTCAGGCTCTGGATCTCTCTCAGCTCAGGCCGGGAAAATATAAACTGGAAATCCGGGTGAAGCCGGAGCAGAGAAATATGACCCTGCAGAGAACCGCGTTTATTCAAATCGAAGAATCGCTTACTAATTAATAATTTTAGGCTTAACATTTTTTTTCTTGCAAAAGATGGGGAGTGCCATTAAATTTTACAAAAATAAGGGTTTATTAAGAATGTTTCAAAGGGGTTTCTGATGAGAACAGTAACCAAAAAAGAAGTTGCCAAGCGGGTGGCAAAAAAACTGGGACAAAAAATTTATATCACGGAAGATTTTGTCAATGCGGTTTTTGAGTCCCTGCGGGAAATTCTCAGTGAGGCAAACCCGGAAATCCGTATCGAAATCCGTGACTTTGGCGTTTTTGAAGTTAAAGAGACGAAACCAAAACCAAAAGCCCGAAACCCGCGTACGGGCGAGATAATTTACGTGCCCGCGAGGCGTAAAACCCATTTTAAACCGGGTAAACTGCTGAAAGACATTTTAAAACAGCCGTTAAAGGAAGATCAGTAGATGGCGAAATCAGAAACACATTGACATAAATTGTTAAAATAGTATAAATTGCCGCTCTTTATCTGCTGTATTGAGCGGCTTTTTTTATGAGGTAATATGTCCCGGTATCTGGGTATTGATTTTGGCACAAAAAGAGTAGGGCTGGCGGTAAGTGATCCTACCCGGCTAATAGCGCAGGGGGTTACCACCTTAACCTACCATTCGCAGAAGCATTTAATTACCCAGCTCCGCAAGTTTGTGGATGAACATGAAATTGTTAAAATTATTGTGGGCCTGCCGTTATCAATGTCCGGGAAAGATTCGCAGAAAACGGTGGAAGTACGGGAATTTGCAGAAACTTTGCGCGGGAAATTTACCCAGCCTGTGGAATTCATGGATGAACGGCTGACCACGGTGATGGCTCACCAAACCATGCATTTAATGGGCAAGAAACCCGGACGGAATAAAGAAAAAGTTGACCTGCTTGCCGCTCAGAATATTTTACAGATATATTTGGACAAAGAAAAAGGATTGAGGCAGTTATGATCCCCAGATTATCCGGTACACGCCCTGTAAATGTTGGAATTGTAGGATGTGGCAATATCGCACAGGTATTTCACCTGCCCATCCTGTCCCGCCGCCGTGATGTTAAAATTCAGGCTATCAGCGATCTGGATTTAGCCAAAGTTGCCGCAGTGGCCGAAAAATTCAATATTAAAAATGTTTATACAGATTTTGCCGAAATGCTGCAGCAGGAGGATCTGGAAGTTTTATTTGTCCTTACCCCCAATAATATGCATCTGCCCATGACGCTTATTGCCCTGGATCAGGGGCTGCATGTCTTTGTGGAGAAACCGGCGGCACGGAATACCAGAGAAGTGGAGCGGATGGCCAGGGAAGCGGCGGCAAAAGACCGGGTCGTTATGGTGGGTATGCAGAACCGCTTCCGCTCGGATGTGAAGGCATTAAAAAAGTTTATTCAGGATAAAGAGCTGGGCCAACTGTTCTTTATTAAAGGCGGATGGCTGCAGGCACGCCAGCAATCTTTCCGGCAGAACTGGCTATACCACACCACTGTGTCCGGAGGCGGTGTGCTGATGGACCTGGGCGTGCAGCTAATTGATCTGATCTGGTTTTTGCTGGATAAACCGCAGGTTCACAGCCTGAAAGCAGTTTCGTTTTCCATGGATAACCGCAAAGACGTGGAAGATTTCTGTGTCTGTTGTTTTACCTTCTCAAACGGAGTGTCATTTTCCCTGGAAGTGAGCTGGGATTTCCCATTAGCGAAAGATCGATTTTTTGTTGAGTTGATCGGAGAAAAGGGCACTGCCACTTTAAATCCGCTGAATTTGCAAAAAGTCTGGCACAACCAGATTGTAAATATAAAACCGGAAATTTCCGACAGCCGTTTTCAGTTTTTTAAAAAGGGTTACGAAAATGAGGTGAATCATTTTATGGATTACCTGAAAGGACGGGTAAAAACATTAGAATCGCCCATTGAAGAAGCCGTAGCCGTGCATAAAATGGTGGATGGCATCTATCAGTCAATTGTAAATGAGAGAGAATTATTGCTGGATTAGCGGGGAGTGCACCGGCAGCGGTGAACGCCCTGTTTCTGATGTGCGGCGATGGCTTATATGGATAAAAAGGAATTAACATATATTTTTGGAATTTCCGCACTGCTTGCCCTGAGCTTTCCACCATTCCCGCTCGGGTTTCTGGTACCGCCGGCACTGGCCGTTTTCATTTTTTTTATATGGGAAAGCCCGCCGAAAGAGGCGTTCCGCCGCGGTTACTGGCTTGGGCTGATCTGGGGCACCATGACGCTATTCTGGATTGCCTCCAGCACACTTACCGGCGCGCTGTTTGCCATCACGATAAACGCCCTTCATTATGCCATTATCTGGTGGTTGTTTGTCCTGGTGAAAAGGCGCAGTATTCTGCTGGCCTTTTTGGCATTTCCCTTTTTCTGGACCGGCTTAGAATTTTTACGCCTGTTTTCGGACATCCGGTTCAACTGGATCCTCATTTCACACACCCAGACTTACTATTTGCCTTTTATTCAGCACATCGAAATTACCGGTTATTTAAGCCTTTCGTTTATGCTGATTGTATTTGCTGAATTGCTTTTTTTAATGGTTTACCGCAAAGGCGCCTGGCGCTGGATTTCTCCACTGGGAATAGCGGTTCCGGTGGTATTGCTCAGCCTGTGGGGAATACACCGCATTCACCAGCTTGATAAAATGGATTTTAAGCTGGTCAAAACCGGACTGGTGCAGCCGGATGTTGATCCGTTTAAAAAATGGAATCCTGATTTTCAGGATGAGGCATTTGAAATTCTGATGAACGGGGGCTGGTCTCTGGCTGCCGGCAAACCGGATCTGGTGGTCTGGCCGGAAACCGCCACTCCCTTTTACCTGCGGGCACATTTCGAAAGCATTCAGGAAATTGCCGGGCTGCTGGATTCCAGCCGGATGTATCTGCTGACCGGCACCCCGGATTACCGGGTGGCAGAACAACAGGGCGAGAGGGATTATCATACCTATAATGCCGCATTTTTTTTCCGGCCGGATACGCTGGGATTTGAATACTACTACAAAATGGCACTGGTACCTGCGGCGGAAAGTATGCCGTTTAAAGAAACATTTCCGATTCTGAGAAAGCTGGAAGTGGGCGGGGGCGATTTTTTCCCCGGCAAGGAATACAAAATTTTTAAATTTACAATTCCCATCCGGATGGGCCGGCTTAAGAATGATCGTTACGAAGCATGGCAGGAATTTCGAAGTACGCGGACGGAAGTGGGGTTGTCGGCCATTATTTGCTATGAGTCCATCTA
>JBAPTX010000463.1:0-6051 GCA_049282375.1 Calditrichia bacterium | reverse complement strand
AAACCATGCTGGAAAATGTGAGCGAATCCCATTCCAGCACTGCTGCCACGATCTTCGGCATTGTTATGCTGGTTTTCGGCGCTACCGGCGTATTTGTGCAGCTAAAGGACGCTCTAAATACTATCTGGCGGGTGCGCCAGAAACCCAAAGGTATCAAAGGATTTTTCGAAACGCGGCTGGTTAGTTTTACCGTGATCCTCGGTGTAGGATTTTTGTTGTTGGTTTCACTTATATTAAGTACGGCCCTCACTGCTCTGGCGGGATACATTGATAATCTGTTACCTCACTTCAGTTTAATCATTAAATTAATGAATCTGGTGTTCACGTTATTTGTTATTACCATTGTATTTTCTTTTATTTTTAAATATTTGCCGGATGTAGATATTACCTGGAAGGATGTTTGGGTTGGTGCTGCAGTTACAGCGGTACTCTTTACGGTCGGCAAATATCTGATCGGCTTGTACCTTGGTAACAGCAATATTACCTCCACTTTTGGGGCAGCCCGCTCGCTGGTGATTATTTTGATGTGGACATTCTATTCATCTCTTTTACTGATCTTTGGTGCGGAATTTACAAAAATTTATGCAAATCACTACGGTACAAAGATCCGCCCGGCAGATGATGCAATAAAATATGAAATTGAAGAAGTTGAACTGGATGAAAGAGATGAAAGAAAGGATAAAGAATAAACTATTTCTGCCCCGCTATTACCCGCTAAATCTTACCAATTGAAATCAAAGCAACAATTATTAAAAGCATCAGGATTAGAATTCCCCCGCTGGGGGTATATCCCCAGCTTCGGCTGTAAGGCCACTTTGGCAGTGTTAATATCAATAAAAGAGCCAATATGATAAAAAGCAGTATGATAGATAGCATGAAAACCTCCCTACAAAAACAATAACAAATCGCTTTGATCCCCAACATTAAAGAAGCTGCCCAAAAAGCCATTTCACAACATCATTACCACTCTGCCGGCGGAATATAATTATCTGCCGGATCAGAACAGATGAATGCCATTAATATAAAACTGACTTTTTGCACAGCCTCTTAAAACTACCGGATGATTTCCAGAAAGAACGCTACTATAGATCCCTCAACATCTTGATTGTCTCGTCCCGGCTTTTTCCCAGCCGTTTCTGGATTCTACCTACCAGCTCATCTTCATTACCTTCTTCATAACGAAGATCATCATCTGTTAATTCACCGTACTTCTTCTTTAATTGACCCTTCTTTTCATTCCAGTTGCCTTTAATCTCCAGACGGTCCATAAGACCCTCCCTTCTCGTTTATTAAATTGAATCGGGTTGCTCCGAATTTTCAGCCACCCTGTAAAAGCAATTTTTTTCATGAATACTGGTATCAGAGCGGACACAGGGCGGCAGTGCTGATTCAGCTTCGCTGATGTAAATATAACCGCAATCAGCACATTTATATTTTCCTGCGGGCACTTCACTGCCCCAGGGAATACAATTCTCTCTCCGCATAACTCCACCAAATTTTACTGGTAAACCTGCTGGTTTGGCAGATTAATTAAACCGGCCGTCTGCCCTGAATTAACCTGACAACCAATACAATTATTGCAATTACCAACAGAATGTGGATTAAACCGCCGCCAATTCCACCAATAAATCCCAAAAGCCACAAAATTAACAGAATAATAATAATAGTCCACAGCATGATTAAATCTCCTCTCTTTGAATTGTAAAAGGAAAAAACCTGTTAATCTCTCTCCCCCTCTATATTTGCTTCAATATCCTCCAATTCCCGGTCAATTTTATTGAAGGTCTTGTTAACGCCGGCTTTAAACTGATTCCATTCCTGTTCGCTGGCATCGTCAAGATCATCCATTTTGTCTTCCAGCTCTTCTTTGGCATCTTCCAGATTTTCCTTGCGTTCTTCCAATCGATCTTCCATTTCATCATCCGCATTGTCGATGCGCTGATCCAGTTGTTCTATCTGCCGGTCAATGGCAGCCATTTTATCCTGAATATTTTTGCGCATCTGTGCTTTTTCATTATAAAAATCATTTTGTTCATCACCATCGCAACCCGTAATCAGAGTAAACAGCGCAAAAACCATGGATAATAGCACAAGATATTTGAAGACTCTCATAATTCCTCCATTTATATGATTTATTGGATCATTAAAAAAATATATCTGCAATAGACCGGAATGCCATTTCAACTTCGGTGATAATTACACAACTTATAAAAAATTTAGCGGAAAGCCGGTATACAATAAATAGTTTACCTTATATTTTTTTTGTAGTTCTTTTCTGGTCACACTGTAGTTGCCGTTTGACAGTAATCATCTATTTTATCTAAACTTATGTCATTCATCCGGGTAATGATTTTTGCTTGCCGATAAATAATTATATATTAATAAAACCCTGAAAACATTAGATGAATAACAGCTTTAATATAATTCTGACGAGATTTTGAGAATGTTATCTTTGCCGGGTGGCAGATGCACTTATTAAGCCGCAGGTTTTCGGATCTTCTGTTATGCCGCTGAATTTAAAGTGATAAATTCATCTGAACAAAATTGCTTACTGTAGAGTTAAGAAAAGAGTTTTACCGCGATTATTCATATGCCTTCGGATTTTAAATTGATAGAGGATATATTTTGCAGCTTCAGGATTCGTTCAATACCGTTTCAGATAAATTACAGGATTGGCTATCCACATTAATTGAAATGTTGCCCAATATTGCCGTGGCAATTATAATAATGATCCTGTTTTATATAGTATCCCGTATTGCTCAAAAATGGATTCCACGGATACTGGGCAAATTTTCCCGCTCCGATGCGGTAAACCGTCTTATTTCGAACATCGTGTCCCTTATCATTTTAGTTGCCGGCTTATTCATTGCATTAGGAGTTCTGCAACTTGATAAAACGGTTACTTCATTGCTGGCAGGCGTGGGAATAATAGGACTAGCGCTCAGTTTTGCTTTCCAGGACATGGCTACCAATTTTGTTTCGGGAGTGATGATCGCTATTCGCAATCCTTTCCGCGTGGGAGATATTATTGAATCGAATGATTACTACGGTACTGTTGATAAAATCACTCTACGTACCACCAATTTACGTACCTTTCAGGGTCAAATCGTTTTAATCCCCAATAAAGAAGTCTATCAAAATCCAATTATCAATTATTCTATTACCGGCAGCCGTCGGATTGATCTGGCAGTGGGAGTTTCATACGGGGACGATCTTTCAAAAGTGAAGGATTTAACCCTGCAGGTTATTAATGAAATACCAGAACTTGATAAAAATAGAAATGTGGATATGTATTATGAGGAGTTTGGAAACAGCTCAATCAATTTTAAGATCAGGTTCTGGGTTGCCTTCCGGAAGCAGACCGATTTTTTAGCAGCGCGCAGTAATGCCATTATGAAAATAAAAGCTGTATATGATGAAAATGATATTACCATTCCATTCCCGATTCGTACCCTTGATTTCGGAATAAAAGGAGGGGAAAAGCTTTCGGAGATGATGGATCTGTCTTCTGCAGAGAATGGGAACGGTAAATAGGCTCATAGTTTTCACTCACACAATAAACAAGGGGGACTTACGATGTTAGGATGGGCTCTGATTTTTCTGATTGTAGCCATAATTGCCGCTATCTTCGGATTTGGGGGAATTGCAACTGCGGCTGCGGGCATTGCCAAAATAATCTTTTTTCTTTTCCTGATTATTTTTGTAGTCATGCTGATTATGGGACTTATTGGTAAACGGAAGGTTTAAGATTGAACAACTGTAAAGGCGCCGGTTATAAACTTAACCGGCGCCTTTTTTTTTACACTTTGTATCGTTTTTACTTTCCCTGTTTTCAGTAAAATAGGGCCGTGAACAGAACGAAATGTGAAGGCAAAAAAATAACTACAGCAACGGAGCAGCGATGGGCATTTCTCTCAAAAAAGACCACCTGGCGCTTTATAAAAATATTGCATTCTTACTGATGAAGTACGGCAGGTCCGACCTTGTAAAACAAATGGGGCTCGATAGCTCATTAACAGGAGCAAAGGAACATGAAGCTGCCGCCGATGGAAAAGCGGAAGAATTACCGAAAGACCTGGAAAAATTGGGTCCGACTTTCATTAAATTGGGGCAATTTCTCTCCACCCGGGCTGATATCCTGCCGGAGCAGTATCTAAAAGCGCTGACCCGGCTTCAGGATAAAGTTGAACCGTTTGCTTTTGAAAAAGTGGAAGAAATTGTATCAAATGAATTACAGGTGCGCCTATCCAAAGCATTCAGCCATTTTGAAGAAAAACCCTTGGCGGCGGCATCACTCAGTCAGGTTCACCTTGCCCATTTGCGGGAGGGCAATCCTGTTGCCGTAAAAGTGCAGCGTCCGGATATCCGCAGCAGAATATTAAAGGATTTGGATGCACTGGAGGATGTGGCGGAATGGCTGGAAAACCATACGGATTTCGGCAAACATTTTTTACCAATGAGAACATTAGATGAATTCCGGAGGGCGCTGATCCGCGAGTTAAATTTTGAAACAGAAGCCCGCAATCTTAAAACCATGCATCACAATTTATCTGAATTTTCCAAAATTGTGATTCCCCTGCCGGTTGAAGATTATACCACCCCTTCTGTGCTGACAATGGAATACATTCAAGGTAAAAAAATTACCTCTGTCAGCCCCATTCGTCAACTGGAATTGGGCGGTGCTGAACTTGCCGAACAACTCTTTCAGGCCTATCTAAAACAGATTCTTATAGACGGCTTTTTTCACGCAGACCCGCATCCCGGCAATGTTTTTATTACCGAAGATAACCGCCTGGCCCTGCTGGATCTTGGCATGACCGGACAGTTGTCAGATCAGATGCAGAGAAAACTTCTTCAGCTTCTGGTAAATATCAGTGAAAGCAAGGGAGAAGAGGCCGCTAAAATTGTAATGGATATCAGCGAAAAGACTCAATTATTTAACGAACCGCAGTTTAAACGTGATGTTTCTGAACTCATCACCACCTATAATAATTTGACTATTCAGGAACTGGAAGTAGGCAGAGTGGTGCTGGAAGTAACCCGGCTCTCCGCTGCCAACGGCATTCGATTTCCCAGTGAACTGACAATGCTTGGAAAAGCGCTTCTGAATCTGGATAAAGTAGGGCGCACTCTTGATCCGGAATTTGATCCAAATTCTGCAATCCGGCGCCATGCAGTAGAATTGTACGAAAGAAAAATGCGGCAGGAAGCAACGCCGAAGAGTTTTCTGAATATGCTGATTGATACCAAAGAACTGATCTCCGATTTACCCGGGCGGCTGAATAAGATTCTGGAAAAGATCGGAGAGAACCAGTTAAAAATTGATGTCAATGCGTTTGATGAGCGCTATTTAATGGTGGGGATGCAGAAAATCGCCAACCGCCTGACCCTGGGAATGATTCTGGCAGCCATGATTGTCGGCGCAGCCCTGATGATGAATGTGGATACCAGTTTTAAAATCATCGGATATCCGGGGTTCGCAATGATCTTCTTTTTACTCGCCGGTTTAGGGGGAATTCTGTTGTCTATAAAAATTCTTTTTCAGGATGAATCACATATCAGAAAAGGCTGAATCAGCGGCGTCCAAACAGTTCTTTTTCCAGAAAACTGCAAACAATATGCATCACCATGCTATGGGATTCCTGAATCCGGGCTGTGGAAGCGGAGGGGACGGTCAGTGGCAGATCTACCAGCTTGTTCAACTTCCCGCCATCTTTTCCCAGAAATCCGATCACATAAAGACCTTTTTCATGTGCCATATTCACCGCTTCAATGATATTGGGGGAATTTCCGCTGGTGCTGATTGCGATAAGTGTATCTCCCCTTTCCCCAAGTGCTTCTATCTGGCGGGAAAAAACATGCCTGAATCCGTAGTCATTGGCGCCGGCTGTCAGAATTGAAGTGTCCACTGTTAATGCCAGCGCCGCAATCGCCGGACGATCATTTTCGGCGGTCAGCCGGATAACAAGTTCGGCTGCCATATGCTGTGCATCCGCTGCACTGCCTCCGTTTCCGCACAGCAGAATTTTGCCCCCGCTTTGTATCGTATGC
>JBAPTX010000462.1:0-2010 GCA_049282375.1 Calditrichia bacterium | reverse complement strand
ATCCTGCAACCCGGCGGTGGTCACATAATCGGACGTCGCGCCCCACGCGGGCGCGTGGATTGAAACTTCAGAAAGCTCGTTGATTTTTATAGCCCCGTCGTCGCGCCCCACGCGGGCGCGTGGATTGAAACAGAACGGCACGTCAGCATCATCAATGTCTGTATAAGTCGCGCCCCACGCGGGCGCGTGGATTGAAACAGAGTTAGCCCCCCGCCGGGAATCGAACCCGGACGTCGCGCCCCACGCGGGCGCGTGGATTGAAACAACACCCCCCAAACCCCTTCTAATTTTCCACCTTCCTCAGCACCGGCAAATGGGGGTGCGGTATGCGTAAATGGTGCACAATCTCCGAATAGGACAGGGTGTTTAACCGGAACTCCGGCAGCTCCTGGGTGCGCCCGGTGTAAAAGCGCAGCAGTTGTATGTATTTTTTTACCAGCTCCGGCAGCAGAAAATGTTGCCGGACGTGCTCCTTCCCTCTTTTGCCGAGTGCCGCTGCTTCTTCCGGCTTTTCCAGTATCCTCGCCATGGAGCGGGCAATAGCCGCTTCGTCCAGCGGATTTACCAGATAGCCGGTCTGGCGGTCCAGCACCTGCCGGGTAATTCCCCCCACACAAGAGCCGATTACCGGCGTCTGCTGCCACAACGCTTCCGACACTACCAGCCCAAATCCCTCCCGGGTGGATATATGGATAAATCCCCTGGCTATCCGCATCAGAGCGCCCACCACACGATCGTTATCCTCCACATTAACCCAGAACCGGATATCCACATCATCACCGGCTTCCTGTAGTAACTGTTTCAGCATGGCTGCCCCTTCGGGATCATCACTGGCAGTATTGCCCAGAAAAATCAGGTAAGGCGCGGGATTGAGTTTTTTTTCCTGCCGTAATTTTTTAAATGCCTTTAGAACGGTGCTTTGATTTTTATGAATATCATAGCGGGAAATCGCCGCAAAAATCGGCCGGCCGGGATCGATATTATCCTTGTCAAATAAACCGCTCAGGATTTCCATAGCTTCCGCATCACTGTATTCATGATTTTTCAGGGCGCGGGGATCAATGCAGGGGGTAATCTGATAAAGGGGCAGGTGCAGGCCCGGTCCCACAAATTCCGGCATGGTGAAAATGGCCCCGGCGCACTGGTTGATGTAGGGCAGCAGAAAGCGCCAGATAATCTGATTCGGGGTGGATGTGTCGATATGGCAGCGCCAGAGGATATTCCCGAAAATGACTTCGTTCATGATCAGCGCCGCCGGCTGCGGGTCGTGCACGACGGTCAGATCGGAGGCAATCAGGTTGCTCTTGGCATTCTCGTGTATGGTGTCCAAGTAGGCGCCGAAAATTTCCTTCATGGTGATGGGCTGTTCCACCCCCTGCAGCATATTGTGGAATTTCTTGGTCACCTGAAAAAAACCGTCATTGCCGTTTATGACATACCAGTCCGCCCGGATTCCCAGCCCGCGGGCCAGCGGTACTGCACTGTGCAGCATTTCGGCCACTCCGCCGCCATACAGGGTGGAATTGATGTTGGTCCAGTAGCGGCCGTTCACGGTATCGGCAAGCCGCTTTAATTCTTCCACACGTTCAGCGCCAATGTAGGGGCTGTATTCATCGGGATGGGTAATCTGATATCGGTCGAAAACGGTCAGAGACATTTGTTCTCCTCTTTAATCTAAAGTTTTCACCTCCCTTATTATTAGTATCGAAAAAAATGAGAATGGATTTAACCGGAATCACAAAAACTGCAGCTGGAATAAAAGTTTTAAAGATGTCAGGTCAAAACGGGAGCATTCTTCCGCTCCGCCGGTATATAGTTTTGATTTTAAATGAAGGGAGAATTCAATGAATAAGTGGCAGATTGACTGGAAGGAAGGATTTAAAGTTCTGGGAGAGAACCGTACCGGGCAGTCCGCAGTGATGGTGCTTTCCCCGGGAAGTTCGACCGGCGGGCCTGATAACCGGCATGAAAACAGCGATCAGTGGTTGTTTGTCCGGAGCGGAACCGGAG
>JBAPTX010000461.1:0-1936 GCA_049282375.1 Calditrichia bacterium | reverse complement strand
CCTCCGAAGAATCCCGCCACCTGCTGCAATCACGGCGCAAGCAGAGCGGCCAAGCCGTTTATCTGACGGATGGACGCGGCCATTTGATTTATGGGGAAATCAGTGAAAAGACAAAAGGTAAAACCCGGATAAATGTAATCAAAGCAGAGCAAAAACCATTTCCTGCCGAAAACCGGATTCATGTCGGCATCGGCCTAATCCGCTCCAACCGGCTGGACTGGGCTGTAGAAAAATTAACCGAATTAGGGATTGCCGGCATAACACCCTTAATCTGCCGTTTCAGTAACATTCGCAATGCCGGAACCACTCACCTGCAAAAAGTGGCTGTCAGCGCGATAAAACAATCCGGTCAACTGTATTTGCCGGAAATAAAAGAACCCCTCTCTGTTGAGGAATGGATCAGTTCCCTGCCGGGGGAAAACCAGTTCAAAATTTATGCCGCACCTCTTTCCAACCCCAATAGTGTAATATTACAGGAAATCGCCACATCGGAAAAGCGGCCGCTGATTCTGGCTGTTGGCCCCGAAGGCGGATTTCACGCCAGGGAGATCGAATATTTCCGTCAGGCGGGTTTCCGCGGATTGAACCTGGGGCCGCACATCCTCCGCAGTGAAACCGCGGCGGTCACCGCAATCAGCCGTCTCAAGTTAATTAATGGTGGTGATAAGTGGCTCTGCTCCCTATATTAATTTTGATAAGCAATTTCTTTTCAAATATTCAAAAAGATTCCATGCTGCAATTCATGATATCTCTAACACTTTACAGAACATTATAAAGTTAAGTTTAACCCAAAAGGGAATAGTATGTCACAATGCCCGTTCTGCCAGATTGCCGAACATAAACTTACTGCTGACATCCTGTTTGAAGATAAGGAAGTGGTGGTTTTTCATGACAACAATCCCCAGGCCCCTGTGCATTTTCTGGTTATTCCCCGCCGGCATATTCCCGCTTTAAGTGATTCCGGAAAGGCAGATCAGTCTATTTTGGGTAAATTGCTGCTTTCTGCAACCCGACAAGCTGAACAACTGGATCTGAATCAATCCGGTTACCGGGTGGTAATCAACAATGGCAAAGCCGGCGGGCAGGAAGTCCCTCATTTGCACGTGCATGTGCTTGGCGGAAGAAGAATGAAGTGGCCGCCGGGATAAGGAGAACCCGCCTGAATAAAAAAATTAATACAATAATTAAACACAGTTTATTTGATGGAACCGGAGGAAATATGAGAAGCGCTTGGATGATGCTGGTTCTGTTCCTGCTGACATTTGCAGGCACAGCGCCGGCGGGAGATTTTCAAAAAATAAAAATTTCTTTGAACAGTCCGGCAGATGTACAGGGCCTGGCGGAACTTGGGCTCGACTTTGAAGGCAGCCGCTATAAGCCCGGCCGGTTTATCGAACTGCAGGTTTCCCAAAAAGAAAGAAGCCGCATCGAAGCCGCGGGTTACAGCACTGAAGTACTGATTAATGATCTGGAAGCTTATTATGCTTCCAGACTGGAAAACCGCAGCGGATGGGGATTTGGCTACGGCTCTATGGGAGGCAATTACACCTTTACCGAAATGCAGGCGCAGCTTGATTCTATGATTCAGTTATATCCGCAGCTGGTTTCCAAAAAGGATACCATTGGAAATTCCTATCTTGGCAAGCCGATCGTCGCAGTGAAGATCAGCGATAATCCCAATGCTCAGGAAAATGAACCGGAAGTTTTGTTTACAGCACTTCACCACGCCCGCGAACCGCAGGGAATGATGACCCTTCTTTATTATATGTGGCATCTGCTGGAAAATTACGGCAGTGATGCAGAGGCCACCTTTCTGGTAAATAACCGCCAGATCTGGTTCGTGCCGGTAGTAAATCCGGACGGATATTATCATAACCAGCAGACCAATCCCTCCGGCGGCGGCATGTGGCGGCTCAGCGCCCGCGATAATAATGAC
>JBAPTX010000460.1:0-2856 GCA_049282375.1 Calditrichia bacterium | reverse complement strand
TGGGCCGAGGGGCAAGGCGAAAACCCGGCCACTTTCCTCATTCTTCTCTCTTCACTCCATGAATTTTAAATTTCCCTGAAGATTCATCCTGAACAAAATAAACCGTCACCCGCTTACTCCACTTATTTTTTCCCTCACGGCGGGTTTCAAGCGCAATTGCCCATTGATCTTCACCGGATCCTCCGGATTTGCGGGTGTCCGAAGCGGTAAGCTGTGTCAATTGAATGCAGGTGGCACCCTGCAGTTCATGAGCCGGGGAAACCATTTTGCCATTCTGCAGCAGCCGATAGCGGTAGCTGCTCTGTTCTTCAGTCGCCAATCCATATTCAATTGCCAGGTCGCCAAAACAAAAAAGCTGAGTGCCGTCATCCCCGTCAAGTATTTCAAATTTGTCCAGCGGGTTCATCTTTTTAAACCAGTAGCGCCCGATGAGGTCTCTTCTTTCTTTAATTACCCGGAACAGGTAGTCGGCAGCTTCAGGGTTTGAATATTGCCCCTGCTTAATGGCGGTTCTGATCTGCTCGTCAGTAAAAGACATGACAATTTTTGCACCCCAGTAGCCATCCCTGTCGGTCATCAATTCAAATGCCGGATTGGGCTGAATAAATTTATATTCCTGCGGTTCAAACAAATCCGCCCTGAAATAACCGATCGAAGGATATTCAACCTTCCAGTTTTTTTCATAGGGTCTTACATAAAATCCCAGACTCAGCAGGTTAAGCCCGACTTCATGGGGATCAAAGCTGTTCTCATACCCGATTTCCGGAGGCATCGGCTCATCCCCGTTGCTTCCCAGGGTCGAGCCAAAATCAATGAGGTAATGTTTGATATATTTTTGTTTGGTATAAACATCCAGCGAGTTATTGGCTTTCGTATCAAAATGATTGAGCCAGCTTGCGATTACCCGCAACCCGCGGAGTTCCCTGCGGTGCTGATGGGGAACAATATCATTGGGATCATCATCCCGCGTGCCTTTATACCTGAAAGGGCCTTTCAGCTTTCCTTCGATAAACTTGCTGGCCACGGCACGGATCCGTCCGTCCGGCTGAATTTCGATTCGCTTCAGAATGGCAGCTAAATCTTCCCTCGTCATTGCCCTTTTCTCCCCCCGGGCATCGGTGAATAATACACCTTCCCCCATTTTCAAGATTTCAGGATCGAAAAAGACCAGATAATTTTGCGGCACATTATAACCGGCACCATAAAATAATTTGGTGGAAACCAGTTCCGCGCCCGTCGCCATTTCAGAATATCCGGGCGGATCAAACTTGAGCAGAAAGCGGGTTCCTTTACTATCCTTAATACTGAATCCCGGGGTGACCCCTTCCGTTTTTGCACCAATAACCGTCCAGGGACCCTGTTTATCAGGCCCGTCTCCCTGATTGGGACCGTTGGCAATTTTTTCGAGAGTCATCTTCTGCATAAAATTGCGGTTGGTAAACCAACTGGAATTATCGGCTTCGTCCATGGCATTCACATTGAGCGCTTGTTTAGGTTGCCCTGAAAGGTTTCGAAACTGCCGGGAAAGATCAAAGGATTGCTCAACCTGCTCCACAAACTGGCGGTCGAAGGCATCCTCGGCAATATTTATATGACGGGATTTCGGCTCCGGGATCGGGCGGGTGTCCGGCGGAAGCGGCTGCGGGTGTTTGAAGACTTTACCTCCCGAGCATCCCGCCAAAATGCCGGCCAGTGCAATTATGATAAAGCTCTGCTGCTTTGTATTTTTCCTGGTCAAACTCTTTGCTTTCTTTAAAAGATTGTATTCAACTCTAAATAAAATCGCATTCCTTCCCGGCTGCGGGCAATGGTGAAATCCATGAGCACACCTTCCGCATCCCACATCTGAAAGCCGATGCCATATCCCTGTTTTAAATTTTTTGCGGATAAATCTTTGAATATGTTATTGGCGACCGTTCCTTCATCCAAAAAAAAGTATGTATTAATAATGTTCCAGACCGGATAGCGGTATTCAATTGAGCCCAGGATCATATCTTTGTCCCGGAATCTTCCCCTGGTAAAGCCCCGCACGGTTTCAGAGCGTCCTATCTCGCTCAGATAATAAAAAGGAATCGAGCGGTCTTGGAATTGCCCGGTAAGCTCTCCGGCAACCCGCAGTTTTAAAGCGCGGTTGTAAAACAGATGGATAAAGCGGCTGACCTCCATTTTCAGGCGGGTAAATCCGAAACGGTCGCCGCTGACTTCCTGAAATACACCGCCGCGCAGCAAAGCCTCAAATCCCGCTGTGGGGATGCCGGGGTGATTCCTTGAATCATGGTGGATCTCCAATTCCAGCTTTGCGATTTGCACAGTGCTGTTCATGCCGGGAAGGGATTCAAAACCGGGCACCTCTGTTGCCGAGGGATAGGCATCATCTCTTCCTGCCAGAATTTTATTGCGGTCGAATCCGGGCAGAATTGCAATGCGGTTTTGTTCATTTAACCGGAAACCGATATCCAGATCCGCCCGCACAAGTTCATGGGCGAAATTGGAACGGTCATCCCTGGCGGAATTTGGCCCCAGGCCGAAAAACGATTCATCCGGCTGAAAATGATATTTAGCCAGAATTTCCGAGTTGATGATTTTGCTAAGGGCAATTCTCTTAAAATGAAGCTGAAAGCGCCGGCGGTCCCTCAGACCTGCTGTCACCGAAAGAGATAGCTTGGAATCCGGGGAGATGAGGCCCCGCTGAAAAAACTTCAGCCCACCCCCGGCAGATGAACTATAAGTAGGCACAATGCCTCTTTTGCCGTCATCGGTCATTAAAACATTGAGGATTCTTGCAGTGAAACTATCCCTGGACGGCGGGCTGAATGCCATTCCAATAAAAAATTTCTGTACTTCAAAGATTATTTT
>JBAPTX010000459.1:0-2553 GCA_049282375.1 Calditrichia bacterium | reverse complement strand
GTGTAAGAGAATTTCAGAAAGGTGAATCCTTTTCCGAAATGAACAAGCAGATCCGTGAAGCTTTTACCCGCAGCGATATTGCGGAAGTCATTCGCCTGATGGATCAGCATTTCGGCACCCACAACTATTCACTCTGGCATTTATTTAAAGATAAACAGCGCGAAGTTTTCGCTCAGATACTGAATACCGCCCACCAGAGTATTGAAGGGCTTTTCCGGCAGATCTACCGCAGTGAATACCCGCTGGTGCAGGCCATGAAGGAAATGGCCATACCCCTGCCGAATGAACTGGTTACGCCGATAACCTTTATCATGAACAATGATTTAATTCAGCTTCTGGAAATGGATGAAGCGGATTTAACCCGCCTGCACACGCTGGTTGATGAATTCATGATCCTGCAGCTCGAACTGGATACCTCCCGCCTGAACGTCGCCGCCCGGGATTTTATCCGTAAAAATATGGAACGGATCCAGAATGAACCGGATAATCTGGACCGGGTAATTAATTTGGCACGGATTATGGATTTACTGGAGCAGTTGCCCCTGGATTTAAAGTTGTGGGAGGCCCAGAATATTTTTTTCCGTGTCATGCAAAAGGGTTTGGCGGGCTGGAAACAGGCCGCTGATGAAGGCAGCGAAAAAGCAAAGAAATGCCTGCAGGTATTTGAACGGCTGGCGGACAAATTTCAAGTGAGACTATATTGATGATGATCCCCCGTGCCACCTACCGCCTGCAATTTTATTCCGGGTTTACCTTTGCCGATGCTGAAAAAATTTTGGATTACTTACAGCTTCTCGGCATTTCCCATATTTATGCATCGCCCATTTTCAAGGCCCGCAAAGGCAGTACCCACGGATACGATGTGGTGGATCCCAACGCCATTAATCCTGAAGTAGGAAGCCTTAAGGATTTTGAGCGGTTATCGCAAAGCGCTGCTTCCCGGAAGTTGGGCTGGATACAGGATATTGTTCCCAACCACATGGCTTACAATGGTCAGAATTTCATGTTGATGGATATTCTGGAAAATGGGCCAGCATCTGCTTATTATCATTTCTTTGATATAGAATGGCATCCGGTGCAGGAAGATCTGCAGGGGCGAATTCTCGCCCCTTTTCTGGGTAAATTCAGCGGAGAGAGCCTTGAAGCAGGTGAAATACGGCTCATCTATGGTGAGGACTGTTTCAAAATTTCCTATTATGAATTAAAATTTCCGCTTCGTATGGAATCTTACACGGATGTGATCACCCTGCGCATGGAACGGCTGCAGGAGCTGCTGGGGCGCCATCATCCGGATTTTATTAAATTTCTGGGAATCAGTTTTGTTTTAAAAAACCTGCCCACCGGCAGAAAAAAGGCCGAGCGCCGCGAACAAATCAGGTTCGTAAAAAATCTGCTTTGGGAGCTTTATACCGGCAATGCGGCCATTCATCAGTTTATGGATGAAAATATTGCCCATTTTAACGGACAAGTGGGGCAGCCGCAAAGTTTCGACCGTCTGGATAAACTGCTGCAGGAACAATATTTTCGTCTTGCCTTCTGGAAGGTGGGAACGGAAGAAATTAACTACCGCCGCTTTTTTACTGTTAATGAACTGATCAGTGTTCGAATTGACGACCCGCTGGTGTTCCGCCGCAATCATAACTTGCTGATGCGGCTCGTTAATAAAAATTTAATTCAGGGAATCCGTATTGATCATGTGGACGGATTATATGCCCCCGGCCGCTATCTGGAGCGGCTGCGCCATCGCACCCCTCAAGCCTATATCATTGTTGAAAAAATTCTGGAGTTGGAGGAAGAACTGCCCGCCTGCTGGCCGGTTCAGGGTACTACCGGTTACGAATTTATGAATTTTGTAAATGGGGTATTCTGCAAAACGGAAAACAAAACCGCATTCAATAAAATTTACCGTAATCTGACGGGATGGCGCGGTTCTTATGCCCATCTGGTACACGAGAAAAAAAGACTGATTATCGGCAAACACCTGGCGGGCGATGTGGATAATCTGGCCCGGCTGCTCAAAAAAATATCGAACCGCTACCGCTATGCCAACGATTTTACCCTTTACGGCCTGCGCCGGGGCCTGGTTGAACTCCTCTCCTGGTTCCCGGTTTACCGCACCTATCAGGGGGAAAATAGCTGCCGGGAAGCCGATAATGATTATATCCGCGAAGCATCCGATAAAGCGTGTTCCGAAATGCCTGATTTTACCAATGAAGTCAGGTTTATCCAGAATGTATTGGAATTGCAGTTGCCGGAAAATTTTGCAAAAGATGAAAAAAAAGAATGGCTGCATTTTGTAAAGCGGTTTCAGCAGCTTACCGGGCCCCTGACCGCCAAGGGAGTGGAGGACACCGTTTTTTACATTTATAACCGGCTGGTTTCCCTGAATGAAGTGGGAGGAAATCCGGATGCTTTCGGCATTTCTTTGATCAAATTTCATTTGTTCAGCAAAAAAAAGGCGGCAAACTGGCCGCTGGCTCTCAACGCCAGCGCCACCCACGATACCAAGCGCGGGGAGGATGTGCGGGCAAGGCTGAATGTGCTTTCGGAAAT
>JBAPTX010000458.1:0-3097 GCA_049282375.1 Calditrichia bacterium | reverse complement strand
CTATTTATTGTGGATGTACCGCCGGGTTATGTTCGGCCCGCTTACCAATGATGATAACCGCAGCTTAACTGATATTTCGGGCAGAGAAATAGCGACTTTGATGGCTATTATTGTGTTCATTTTCTGGATCGGGGTTTATCCGAAAACATTTATGGATAAAACCGAAGCCACTGTGGTACAGTTGATCGAAAAAGTTGATAAAGGAAAAGCAAACCTGCAGAAAGAAAACCGTTCCCCTCTGCTGGGCGGCTATTTACCAGACTTCAGGACGAAAGCCGGCAACAGCCTTCTATCGGGAAAATAAAACGGTATTTATTGCAGCCACAGGTTTGATTTGGAGGAATTGATTTGATATCTGTTAACATAGGCAGCGCTGACTTTCTGGGAATTCTCCCGCATATTATCCTGGCGGTTTTCGGAATCTTTCTAATGGTGCTGGGAGTGTTTGTTTCCAACCGCAGCCGTCATCTCATTGCATACCTTGGATTATTCGGTATCAGCCTGGCTTTTATGAGTAATATCTACTTGTTAGGCCAGAATTATCACGCATTCGGTGAAATGATCCGGGTCGATCGCCTCGGAGTTATTTTGAATTTTGTTTTTCTGGTAACAGCAGGCTTAAGTCTTCTGATGGCAACCAGCTATGATGAACTGGTAAAAATAGAATTTGTTGAGTTTACCCCTTTAATATTATTCAGCACCATTGGTATGATGCTTATGGGGAGTGCCGGCCATTTGATGATTATTTTTCTGGGCCTGGAAACCATGAGTATTGCTTTATATATAATGGCCGGATTCCGTCGGGATAACCGCTATTCGCTGGAAGCGGCCATGAAGTATTTCCTTCTCGGCGCCTTTGCCACCGGATTTCTGCTGTATGGCATAGCTTTAATTTATGGCGTTGTGGGAAGTGCCGACCTCACTGCTGTTACCGCTTATTTAACTGAAAATGCACTCTCCACAAACCTGCTTGCTGTTATCGGGCTGGGACTGCTGATTGTCGGATTCGGGTTTAAGGTGGCACTGGTTCCTTTCCACATGTGGACGCCAGACGTTTATCAGGGGTCGCCCATGCCGGTAACAGCCTATATGGCAGTCGGCGCAAAGGCGGCCGGATTTGCCGCCATCCTGCGGGTTTTTGCTCACAGCGCCCATTACATTGCCTACCAGTGGGCAGATGTTTTGGGAATACTGGCCATTCTAACAATGACGGTTGGCAACATTCTTGCCCTGGTGCAGGATGATATCAAGCGAATGCTGGCTTATTCCAGTATTGCCCATGCCGGTTATATTCTGGTAGGTGTGGTTGCCGGAAACGAGTTGACCACCAGCAGCGTGGTTTTTTATCTGATTGTCTATCTGTTCATGAACATTGGCGCTTTTGCGGTGGCCGAACTGGTCAGCCGGAAAGGAGAACAGTTTACCCGTATTAGAAGCTACAACGGGTTGGGATACCAGCAGCCGCTGTTGGGACTGGTAATGGCAATCTGCATGTTCAGCCTGGCCGGGTTTCCGCCCACTGCCGGATTTATCGGTAAATTCTATCTTTTCAGTGCGGCAATGCAGTCCGGTTATGTAACGCTGGTAATCTTCGGCGTGATAAACACCATTATTTCTGCCTATTACTATTTGCGGGTGGTGGTTGCCATGTATATGCAGGATCCGGTGGAGGACACCGGAGCGGCGGAAGGCATTATGCCCGGAGTTGGCGTTGTGCTGCTTTTTTCTGCCATTGGTGTTTTGTATCTGGGAATCTTTCCCGGCAGTTTTTTAAACTTTCTGTTTTAAGATCAAAATTTGATAAACCGGATAACACTGCGGTCATCTGAACAGACATTATCCCTTTTTTTATGATTCTTTTTTTATAATTCCGGAACACATTTGTTATTCCTGCTTCGTAAGTTGGACAGGCAGCAGGTATATGAGTATTTCCGTTTTTATTTGAAAATGGCGTGAATACTTGAAAATTAGCTTGATTTGTTTGGAGGTGTAAACTAAATTTTGCGAACCTGAACATAAAAAAAAGAGGGTGCATATAGAATTTTTGTTAAGGGACTGAACGTAGTTAAGCGGGTGATTTAATTTTGTGTTCTTTTATAGCCTTAACAAAATTTGTAAGTGCATCCAATTGGTATAGCCGAATGAGTGGGTGTGCATTCGGCTCTTTTTATTTTAATAATCTGGAGGTTTTGTAATGAAATATGTCTTGGCACTCTTGCTGGTAGTGATGCTGCTGCCCGCTGCAATCGGGACTGTTTTTGCTCAGGGTGAAGCGACAGTTCTGTTTTTAATGATAAATCCGGGAGCAAGGCAAGGCGGTATGGGAGAAGCCGGTGTGGCGCTCGCGAATGATGCGACTGCAATTTACTGGAATCCTGCCGGTTTGGCATTTCAATATGAAAATCCGGAAGTGGACCAGCGAGGCGAAGCCACCCTCATGCATGTCAATTGGCTGCCCCAGTTCAATTTAAGCGACATGTACTACGATTATGCGGCCGGCCGTTATTATATGGATGATGTTGGCATGCTGGGGCTGGCCATTCAATATATCAGCTATGGAGAAAGTATTTATACCGGCGAGCAGGGACCTGAAGAGCTGGGACGTTTTAACAGCAGCGAAGTTGCCTTTACCGGCAGCTATGGACTGAAGCTGAGAAACAATCTGGGAGTGGGGGTCAACCTGAAATATATTTATTCCCGTCTCTCACCTATTGATGTTCAGGTCGGCGCCGAAAAAGGCAAGGGTATTGCCTCTTCTTTTGCGGTGGATCTGGGGGTCCTTTACTATCCCGGCTTTCTGAATAAATTGAGCCTGGGTGCAAATATCAGCAATATTGGCCCGAAGGTGTCCTACGTGGATTATGCACAGGCAGATCCCCTCCCCACGAACCTTCGCCTGGGATTTGCATACCATTTGGTTAAAAGCGAATTCAATACCCTTACCCTGGTTTATGATGCCAATCGGTTATTGGTACACCGTGATACCAAAGTCGTTGGAGAAGACAGTACGCAGGTAGTGGACGGTGTTTTCAAGGCGATGTTTTATTCCACCTGGACAGACGGCAGTGTCGGCGACCAGTTTAATAAATTTACCCAT
>JBAPTX010000457.1:0-5287 GCA_049282375.1 Calditrichia bacterium | reverse complement strand
CCATACGCCATTCATAAACCAGCACCGCCAGCAGAATCCCGATGAAGATGGAGACGCCGGCATAGCCCAGCCATCCCACCTCCCGGAAAGCAATCGCCCACGCCACAATGAATACAGCTTCCAGATCGAAGATCACGAAAAACATGGCCACGATGTAGAAGTGGACAGAGAACCGCACGCGTGCGCTGCCGGTGCTCATGATACCCGATTCATAGGGCTCTCCGGTTTCCCGCTCGCGGTGGCGCTGCCCCAGAATATAGGAAAATCCGATCATGAACCCGACAAGCAGCAGCACCGCTGCGCCGTAAACCAGCAGCGGCCAGTAGAGAATTGTCGTTTCAGCGCCGGACTGCACCATTTCTTCTTTTTCCTGTATTCAGTCAGATGATGCTATTAAGAAGTTAGAACTAATGATAAAACAAGGTTTGATAATACTGAAAACTGCAAAAGGGGAATCAGGTTTTTAAACAACTTCGTTTTTAAATCTCCGGCCTGTTATTTACAAAATGAGACCCATTAAGTCAAGCGGAATTGCCTTCCTTATGGCGGTAAATCCGGCAGAAAATTGCGGGTGAGGATTGGCAGCAGCGGGATTAAGCGAATATCCGGGGAGCTATTTTCCAACTTAATCAGTTAAAGGAGCAAATTGTGGTAATTTTAATTTCAAAAGAGGAAAATAAATGATTCCTTCAAAACTGGTTTTCCTCTCAATGTGCCTGCTGTTTTTCGGTTCTGCCGCCGGCAGCAACAAGTTTATTGGGAATTATTCCACAGGTGGGCAGTTCCTGCAGAGTTCTAATGGGATAGAAGTACAGACAGATTCTTTTATTGTGCTGGAGGTGAACCGGGATTTTCTTCAAAGTAACCTGAAGTCTGCGAAGCAGGGAGATATCCAGCCATTGAGCACTGCAGGAAAAAGGACAATCGGCTCGTTTATGCAGTTTTTGATGGAAAAGGGAATGGCCGGGCAGAAAAGAGGCCCCGCATTTCTGAAAGCGCTGCCGTCGCAGCAGGAACCGGAATTCAACAGCACTTCAGATTCTGAGAAATCTTCTGTCCGGAATTATACCCCTGCCAGGCTGCTGCCAAAGGGAACATGGGAGATCAATCATTTCAGCCGCCTTTATACCCAGAAGTCTTATTTTGATGACACCGGCGAAAAAGTGCCCCTGCTGGAGCGCATCACCTATTACACTGCCATTAACAGCATCCAATATGGGGTCAGCAGGGGATTAAATGCCGGGCTGGAAGTTTATTTTAAAAGAGTGCGGATAAACGGCCCATCTGCTTCCCCGCTGGAGGTGTTCCGGTTCAGCTCCCCCTCGCAAACCCGAACTGCATTTACCTCAGTGGCTCCCGGGCTTAAGTTTTCTCCTTTTAAAAGCATCCCTGAATTCGGTTGGCAGACCGCCGTGGTGATACCCGTCGGCTCCGGATTGGAAGGTGATGAGGATACGCCTTTTCAGGATTACCGGGCATATCAGTGGTGGAATCAGTTGTTTTTTGATCTGGCATTCAATAATCAGTATCTCATTTTTCTGGAGTCTAATTTTTATCTGCGTTTCGGGAGCGGAGACCGCCGGTTTTTCACTCCCCTGAAAGCGCAACTGACGGATTATATTTCAAGCCGCTGGACGGCATACCTGCAGGTGGAATTTGCGCCCACCTGGGGAGACAATTTCTGGTCTGCATATTACTCTCAAACCGGGCTGGGTCTTAAATATCTTCTTTTCCCGAATTTTGAAATGGAAGGATTGTTCACCCTGTTTCCGTATGGTTTGAATACCGGCGCCGGCGCAACCTACAATCTGGGTTTCCGCTGGCTTTTCTGATTTTTTTAAAGTAGTTCCGCCGGAACAAATAAGTTCATTGGCAGCTTTCAAGTAGTGCACTGCAGAGGGGCTCATGAAAAAAATAATCAAAATTTTTGAAAATACGGATCAAATGGCAGCAGGTATTGCGGAGGAGCTGCGCAGTGCCGTAAATGCTGCTGAAAAGGATTATAGTTTAGCCCTTTCCGGCGGCAGCACCCCCGTGCCCCTTTTTGAAAAACTGGCGCAGGAGCCTTACCGCAGCACCATTCAATGGGCTAAAGTGCAGATTTTCTGGGCGGATGAACGCTGTGTGCCGCCGGATTCCGCCGAAAGCAATTATGGCATGGCTGACCGGCTTTTTCTGAATAAAATTGATATTCCGGAAGGGAATGTTCACCGGATTCACGGAGAAGCGGATCCCCGGGGGGAAAGTCTCCGGTATTCCGGGATTTTGAGGGAAATACACAAAACATCGGAGGGAATTCCCCGGCTGGACCTGATTCTGTTAGGAATGGGGACGGACGGCCATATGGCTTCTCTTTTTCCCGACTCGGATAATTTAAAGGAGCGGGAAAAATTGTGTGTTGTTGCGCGCCATCCGCAGTCCGGGCAGCCGCGGATATCTCTTACGCTGCCGGTGATAAATAATGCGGCCCGTGTTTGGTTTATGATCAGCGGGAAAGACAAAAATAAGATTACAGCCAAAGTCATTGCCGGTGGCGAATCGGCCGGCCGGTATCCGGCCGGGCGGGTGAATCCGGAGAATGGTGAACTGCACTGGTATCTGGATAAACCGGCTGCCGAAGGATTAAACAGGAAGATCGCCGCGGAAGCGGAATAGAATGAAACAGGTTATAATCGGCTGAAATTCGCACTGATGAAAAGAAGGAGAAAACGATGAGACACCGCATTACCCTGATTCCCGGCGACGGAATCGGACCGGAAGTTACCAATGCTGCCAGAAAACTGCTGGAGGCAACCGGTGTGGAAATTGAATGGGAAGAAATGGAAGCAGGTGCCTCCGCACTGGAAAAATTCGGCAATCCGCTTCCTGATGAAGTGCTGGAATCTATCCGTCGGAATAAAGTGGCCCTGAAAGGGCCGGTTACAACCCCGGTGGGTAAAGGGTTCAGCAGCGTAAATGTCTCCCTCCGCAAGCAGTTGAATTTATTTGCCAATGTAAGGCCCATCAATTCCAAGTACGGATTGAGCAATAAGTACACCAATGTGGATATGGTGATAGTCCGGGAGAATACGGAGGATGTGTATGCAGGTCTGGAGCAGGATATTGCGCCGGGAGTTGCCCAGACGCTGAAAATTATTACCCGCACGGCTTCGGAACGGATAGCCCGGTTTGCCTTTGAATATGCAAATAAAAACAGTTGTCACCTGGTGCATGCCGTTCATAAAGCCAATATCATGAAAAAAAGTGACGGATTGTTTTTACAAAGCTGCCAGAATATAGCCGCCAATTACTCTGAGGTTGAATTCAGGGAAATTATTGTGGATAATTGCGCCATGCAGATGGTGATGCATCCCGAACAGTTTCAGGTTCTGGTGCTCACCAATCTTTACGGGGATATCATCAGCGATCTGGGGGCGGGGCTGGTCGGCGGCCTCGGGCTGGTGCCGGGCGCGAATTATGGAGAAGACATTGCCGTATTTGAAGCGGTTCACGGCAGTGCCCCTGATATCGCCGGAAAGAATCTGGCAAACCCCCTTGCGATTATTTTATCGGCCGAACTGATGATGCGGTATCTGGGGGAAGAAGTTGCCGCCAACCATATCAAACACGCAGTGATTACGGTTCTTTCCGAACGGACTCACCTGACCCGGGACCTGGGGGGGGACAGCACTACTGACGAGATTACCGATGCCCTCATCCGGGAAGTAATACATTAGGATCGTCACGGGATAACAAGCAGAAATCTTACATTTGCAGCTTTTTTTAAAGGGGCAGTTATCCCGCTTATCAAAGTTGGCCTGAGTTCATAAGAAACCATCAACATTGCTGCACTTCGGCTTTTAACTCCTAACGCAGAAATAGAATCGCGATTCCGGCTACAGCAATGACCGCCCCCAGATTGGCCCGCCAACTTGGGATTTCTTTTTCAATGATCATGAGCAGCGGTATCATAATCACCGGCACAGTGGACATCAGTGTGGCGGCAATTCCCGCTGCGGTAAATTTTACCGCAATCAGCGAGAGGGTAACCCCCAGAAAAGGTCCGAAGATGATGCCGCCGCCCATTTCCCGTAAAGTTACCGCATTATTTCGAAACAGCACCAGGGGAGAGCGGGCGGTGCGGGTCAGCAGCGCCACCGGCCAGATGATCAGTGTGGCGCTGAGCATTCTTACCAGAGTTGCCAGTAAAAAATGAATATCACCGCGTAAACCCTTCTTCGCGAGAATCAGCCCCACCGCCTGCCCGAGAGCACCGAGAAATCCCTGCAATATGCCTTTGGCGGAGATGCGGCGGCGGACACCGGCCGGGTCGGGCGTGCGCTCCGCCACTACCCAGATTACGCCGCCCACGGTAACTGCAATGCCCAGAATGGCAGTAAAACTGATGGATTCATCCAGAAAAAAGAAAGCCAGTACAGCGGTGATGGGCGGAACCAGCGCCATCAGCACCATGCTGAGGCGGGCGCCGATCAGGGACATAGCCTGAAAGAGAAACGTATCGCCGACTGCCAGACCGACAACTCCGCTGATTCCCAGCCAGAAAACCGGTTCCCCGGCTGCGGCAAAACTGTTACCGGTAAACAGATAAGCTATGGTCAGCAGCAGCACCGCGGCAGGAAGTCGGTATAAATTGACCTGCAGCGCACCGATTTTCCGGCTGGCGCGGGTAAAAAAGATGGAAGTGAATGCCCAGCAAACGGCTGTGGCAAGGGATGCGATTTCTCCCAGATAGCTCATCAATTATTTTTCGGAAATAAATGGGTGCCGGAAAAAAGGGCTGTCAAATAAAAGATCATTGATAAAACCTGCCGAATTAAAATCAGGCGGGAAAATAGGCAGCAGCATCGGCGCGCTGCAACTGAAATGAAATTTGGAGAATGGCGGAAAAATTTGTCAATCTGCAAAAAACATCAGGAAATCTCCATCAATATTCCTGATAAACCGCATAGCCTTCGCTCACCAGCAGATCATTCACATTAATCCATTCTTCCTCCCGCTGTAAATAGATGTCCGCCAGATAGCGGCCGTATTTCCCCTGCTTATCTTTGAAAGTGCGGATGACCACCTGCTTGTCCAGAATAAGATCGCGCAGAAAATCGCGCGAGACCAGCCCCCGCGGGCGTTCATCCCCGCGCAGTTCCGGTGCGTTGATCCGGGCCAGCCGAAGCGTTTCTGTATGAATCCAGGTTTTAAATCCCAGGTCAACATTTACTTTAACCGTATCTCCATCGTACACGGATTCAACAGTTGCGCTGTAATAATAGAGATCTTCATACATGGTCTGCTC
>JBAPTX010000456.1:0-1907 GCA_049282375.1 Calditrichia bacterium | reverse complement strand
GAGGTGGCACTGGTGTTAAGCGGCGCTGTTTTTGCAGGCGGCTTTCTGGGATCGTATCTGGGATCTCACCGCATGAAGGTTTTGGGAGTGCAGACCGCCCTGGGTTTCGTGCTGTTGCTGGCCAGTCTGAAACTGATTCTGAAAATGATCACGTTTTGATGCAGCACAAGGCCGTTTCTTTCAAAATGATCCTTTTGAATTTTTCATCTTTCTGAAGAAAGAAATCATGTCTGATTTATTGCCCCTATCCGCCTGCACCGCTGCCGTTATTGCCGGCGGTAAAAGCCGGCGGTTCGGGTCTCCCAAGCAAAGCGCCCGGCTGCAGAACCGCACTTTGCTGGAAATTGCTTATCATAAAGCCGCCCAAATTTCAGACCGCGTAATGATCATCGGTGAGGCATTCAATACACCGCTTCCCTCAGGAACAATGATAAAATCAGACCTCATTCCCGGAAAAGGGCCGCTGGGAGGCATTTACACCGCGCTGCATTTTTCCGAACTCCCATTTGTGGCGGTCCTTCCCTGTGATATGCCGTTTCTGGATCCGCGAATTTATGCACATTTGTGGGAACAACGGAGTGAAGGGGCGCCGCGGATTTGCAAATTCAGTGAACGAATACAACCCCTGATTTCCATCTGGCCGAGAAATCTGGAAGAAAAAGTCAGAACATCACTTCAACACGATGAATTATCAATTCGCCAATTACTCAAAACATTTCCTAATTGCAGCATTGATCTCTCCGGCCATTTTTCCAGAGAAACGTTTTCCAACATAAATTTCAGAGAAGATCTGACCGGCCTGCAGCATTCCTGAAAAAAATTCCGCAACAGGCTGCTACACCGATAGATAACAGGTTGTGCAGCCGGGAAATTTTTGTGTATTTTAAGGGCAACTCCGCCGGATTCCGGCAGCCCCGAGGCCGGAGGCTGAGTTATTCAAATGAGTCATTTGGTAAAACAAACAAAACAGGCTGAGCTTTTCGAAACCGTACATTAACCGGCTGTGATTTATTTTGAACGCCCCTGTTTATGCACCGTTTTTTATCTGCAAGGTTTTGAATGAGAAGAAAAATTAAAACATCTCTGGCGACTAAATTTGCCCTTACCATTACCGGTTTAATCTTTTTTACGCTGCTGGTGGTATCCGTGGCCATATACCGCACCATTGTCACCCAGTTTACCGCCCAGTATCAAAAGAATGTGCGAACCGCCGAACATATGGTCCGAAGTGCGTTGTGGAACCAGAAACGGGCCATTTTGGAGCAGCTCCGCGGGGTTACTTATAAACTGTCCGAAGATGATGATTTTGTGATCTACACCGGAGTTCTCAAACAATACAACAATAAGTATATCACCGATTATGCCGCCGCATTTTTACCCACAATGGGTCTGGAAATTCTGGAAATTATACGTAAAGATGGACGCATGATCAGCAGCGGCCATTCACCTGATAAATGGCGGGGCCAGCACACCCGCATGGCACAGTTTTACAAACACACGCGCAACACCGTCCTTATTGGTCAGTTTGACGGCCCCCGCGGCAGCGACTATTGTCTGCTGGCGATGGATTCCACCCGGCTGCAGACACAGCAGTTATATGTGATGGGCGGGGTGGCAATTGACTCCGGCTTTTTACAGGATATGCTGCCGGATACCTCCATTCTTGCTTTCCTGCTGCTGCCCCATCAGGTCATTGCCTCCACCAGCAAATGGCAGGCTCCGGAAGTGCTTAAAGATGTATCCCTGAAAATGGATCCGGAACAACTTAAAAAAGAACTGGTCTCAGATTACTCGGTGGGCGGATTTGATATTCCCATGATTAATGAAAGCGGCATCATCCCGGTTCACGTGCTGCTGCTGCATCCAAAAACCGCTTTAAATGAATTATTAAGCAGCCTGAGCAAACG
>JBAPTX010000455.1:0-3126 GCA_049282375.1 Calditrichia bacterium | reverse complement strand
GCCAGCCGGTTTCTCAATCTGATTGAAGAAAATCTGCAGAATCAAAAAGCGGATGAACAACTGCCACTGTTTATCCGCAATATTTATTCTAATCTGGTGGATTATGCCAGGGAGTTGAATGACCTGCCGGACATGCTTTGTGCCCATTACCCGCATGGAGACCCTATTGTGCACAAAATCAATGAACTTTTGTATGAGAAATTAAAACCACTGTTGCAGGCGGGCAAAGCACAGCAGCTCTTTTTTTATGAAAACGAAGAGGCTACCCTGCATTCTCTGGTATCAATGCTTCGCTTTTTGAACCTGGACTGGATATCCCGCACTCCGCCGCCGCTGCGGGATCAGATAATAAACGAGACAATTCACCTGCTCATCAACGGCTTGCAAAGGAGATAAAAATATGATGTACCGCCTCGCGGTGACCTGTTTGGTTTTAGGTGTTATATCCCAGTTATTCGCCAAGACTTACAATCTGGAATCCATCCTGATACTGGCCCGGCAGAACAACAAGCAAATTAAACTGGCGGAAGCGGATAAACAGTTTGCCGACGCCCAAAAGAAAGAAGCAGTTTCCACGGCATTGCCGAAGATAAATGTGGACCTTGGCTACAACCGGAATATATTTGAAAACCGCTTTTATTTTGAAGTTGAAGATCCGGAAACAGGCGCAATGACCACCCAGAGTTTTAAAGCCTCGTTTAAAAATGAATATACTCTAAATGCCGCTCTGAATCAGACCCTATTCGGATTTGGAAAGATCGGGAATGCCATTCAGGCCGCCGGCTACTTTGAGAAGTACACAAATTTTAATTACCAGACGCAGTGGCAGGATGTTATCACTCAGGTTAAAAAAGCCTTTTACAGTGCTTTGCTGTTAAAACAGGTCTGGAATGTGGCGGAACAGTCCGGGCAGAACGCCCGCGAAAACTATGAGAATATTCTGCTGAAATTCGAAAGCGGCGCAGTTTCCGAGTTTGAATTGCTGCAGGCGGAATCCCGCTGGCAGAATGTTATCCCCGAAGCCATGCAGGCCCGGAAAAATTATGAACTGGCCTTAAATAACCTGAAAGCACTGGTTGATATTCCATTGCGCGAGGAAATTGAGCTGACCGGCGAGTTTGAGAGTTTGCCCCCCATGCCCGATTCTCTTTCATACGGGATCGTTTTTGAACAGCGCCCGGACTATAATTCTCTTTTATGGGAAAAGAAATTGCAGGAAAAACGGGTGGCGGTGGAATTCTCTAACCACCTCCCTACCCTCAGCGGAAATGTGGTTTACACTTATGGCGCGCGCTCAGACCAGTTTCAGCTTGAAAATGATAATGATAATGTCATTGTCGGCGTTTCTCTCAATGTTCCTATTTTTTCGGGTGGGTTTACCACTGCCCAGGTTCAGAAAGCCAAAGTGGATGTCCAAAGGGTGAAAACACGGATTGACATGGCCAACGACAATATCCGCATCGAGTTACAAAATATCCGCCTGCGGCTGAAAGAGGCTCAGGAGCGCATGCAGGCCACCCAAAAAAGCGTGAATACTGCCCGTCGCGCTTATGAAATTGCCGAATCCCGGGTGATTCATGGCCTGGCAACCCAGTTGGAATTAAAGGACAGCCAGGTATTACTGGATCAGGCGCAGGTCAGTTACTATTCCGCTATTTATGATTACCTGGAAGCTTATTTCGACTGGCAGCTCGCCACCGGCCAGGTTGACGGCGAACAGCCCTGGTAAAAACCACCATAATTTCAGAAGCAGATGCAGCAAAAAAATTCATATTGAAGTACATAACGGAGGCAGCATGAAGAACCTGATTTGGATCGCAGCCAGCATTTTTTTTCTGACGGCATTTACCGGCTGTTCGGAAAACAGCAATGCGGAAAATCCTTCCAGTAAAACGACAATTATACCGGTGAAAGTGCACGAATTGGAAAAAAAACCTTTTAAAGAATATCTCGATGCCACCGGAACTCTGGAAGCACGCAACCGGATTCAGATATTGGTTGAAGAAGGCGGAACCGTGGAAAAGGTGGTGCGGGATAAAGGGCGGCTGGCGGCCAAAGGGGATACGCTGGCAATTCTGGATAATAAAATTCTGGAGGCCGGCTACCGGGAAGCACAGGCGGCACTGCGCCAGGCGGAGCTGGATTATAACAGCAAAAAGGTTCTTTATGAAAAAAGAGCGATTTCCGAAAACGAATTTACCGCTGCAAGGTACGGACTGGAACGGGCGCAGGCGGCCTATCAGTTAGCCGAAGCGCGATACAGCAAATTATTCATAATCGCACCTATCAGCGGCTATGTAAATGACCGCTTTCTGGATCTGGGCGCCTATGCCAGCCCAATGACGCCGATTTTCGATTTTATCGATAACGCCTATATGAAAGTGCAGGCGGGTATTGCAGAACGTTTCCTGAATGATATCGAAATCGGGACACCGGCGAAAATCACCTTTGATGCCTATCCGCAAATGGAATTGGACAGTAAGGTTTCCTATAAAAACCGCAGCATCGATCCACAGAGCCGCACCTTTAATATTGAAATCCGGATTCCCAATCCGGACCGGAAGCTGGCCCCGCAGATGGTTGCCAACGTTCAGTTACTCCGCCGCTCTTTTACTGACATTATCGTAGTGCCGCTGGATGCCGTTATCGAAACCGAACAGGGCCGCTATGTTTTTGTGTCCGATGGGGGTGTCGCTAAAAAGGTAATGGTGGATCTGCAGGCGGTTTATCAGGACAGTGTTTTTGTAAACGGGCTCTCCTCCGGGCAGAAGCTGGTGGTGGTGGGTCAACAGGAATTAACGGACGGCGATTCCCTGGAACTTGTCAATTAACTTGATCTTTCTTTTCAAAATATAAAATGGTGTACCTATGAAAATTACAAATTGGGCATTGAATCACCGTACCAGTATCTTCGTTTTATTTGCCATTGTGGTTATTGCAGGGCTTGTTTCCTACCGCTCTCTGCCGGTGGAGTCGTTTCCGCAAATAAAACAGCCCGTTGTCATTGTTTCAGTGCCGTATATCGGCGTTTCCCCTTCGGACATGGAAACACTGGTGGCGCAGCCGATCGAAAAAAAACTGAAAGAAATTTCCAAAATCAAAAAAATGACTTCCTCCAGTATGGAG
>JBAPTX010000454.1:0-17988 GCA_049282375.1 Calditrichia bacterium | reverse complement strand
CCGCTGAAAAATTCCCGCTATTCTTTTGCGCGCATCCTCAGCAAACCGGCCTGCGCTGTAACCCTCATCCGGCTCCAGGTCATCTACGAAATGATGAGGAACCGCCTGCCGGAAAGCTGAGGGCGGTTTCGCCGTCCCGATATCCATATACTTATAAATCTGGCGGGAATCGGCGGAGATGATTTCCACTTTAAATCTGCGGGAAAGTAATTTGCTGAGATATGTTTTGCCCGTGGCTGTGGGACCCAGTATAACCGGCACAATCCGCTTTTGCAGGAGTGGCTGCATACTAAATCCGTTTGAACTTGCGGTCAATATCTTCCAGGTTCAGCGTTACGATAACCGGGCGGCCGTGGGGGCAGAAATAGGGTTCACGGGTTGTGAAAAGCTGGTCCACCAGCAGTGACATTTCACGCTGCGTCAGTTTTTCGCCGGATTTTATGGCGTTTTTACAGGCAAAGGCAGCGGCGATTTTTTCATGCGGCTGATATTTCCCTCCTTCATTGGAGCGGTAATAATCTATGATTTCCAGCAGTATTTTGCCTTCGTAGCCTACTTTTACATCAGAGGGAATGGATTCAATCAGCACAGTCCGCCCGCTGAATTCATTAATGGAAAACCCGATTCGAAAAAGCCAGTCTTTTATTTCCGTAAAAATTAAATAATCTTCCAGAGACAGTTCCAAGGTCTGCGGAAACAACAGCTTCTGTGAAGGCATTGCTTTTTCTTCCTGCAGGAAATGCAGGAATTTCTCATAGAGTACCCGTTCGTGAGCCACATGCTGGTCAATTATAACCAGGCCGCTTTTAATATGTGAAAAAATATAGCGGCGGTGAACCTGCCACAGGCGCACCTGCTGACGGCTTTCCTCTTCGGCGCCGGCATCTGAATCCGGTACTTCCTCATCTTCCAGTTCCGATGGCACCGTCAGTGCAAACGTCATCTGCTTATCCGCCGGTTCAAGAGGTGTTGGTGCACCGGTCGAGAAAATGGAACGGGGGGCCGGCTGGCGATTAAACTTAAGCTGCCGTTCAATTTCATGGCGGGTATTGTCCTGCGGCGTCATGGAAAATTCCGGTACAATGTCTCTGCTTTGGATGGCATTGCGGACAGCGGAAAGAAACAGATGGTAAATGGCCCGTTCATTCGCAAAGCGCACCTCCATTTTAGTGGGATGCACATTGATATCCACCAGATTGGGCGGAATAGTCAGAAACATGACGAACTGAGGATAGCGGGAACGCTCGATCAAATTCCCGTAGCCTTGAGTAACCGCATGGTTCAGACTGCGGTTTTGCACGGCCCGGTTATTCAGCAGAATATACTGGTTTTCACTGTTGCCACGGGTCAGGTCCGGGCGGCAGACATACCCTTCCAGGGTAATTTCATTCAGTTCCTCCTTCACAAACACCATTCCTTCATATAATTCTTTTCCAAGAACATCGCTGAGGCGCTGGTCCAGCGTGGCTGCTGATAACTGGTAAACTTCTTTGCCATTGTGCAGCACTGTAAACGAAATTTGCGGGAAGCCCACGAAAAATCGTTTTAATACCCGGTTAATGTGATTGAATTCGGTAGTTTGTGAGCGTAAAAAATTGCGGCGAGCCGGTGTATTATAGAAAAGATTTTTCACCGAAATAACCGTCCCCTGTTTCATAGCGGTTTCCTGCCGGGAAACAATACTGCCGTTTTCCAGCTTCACGATTTCCCCCACTTCGCGGCTTCCGCTTCGGGTTTTTACCTCCAGCCGTGCTACAGAAGCAATACTGGGAAGTGCTTCCCCCCGGAAGCCCAGTGTGATGATCCGGTCCAGATCGCTGACAGCGGAAATTTTGCTGGTGGCATGCCGCTGAAATGCCAGCGGAATATCATCCGGTTCAATTCCGGCGCCATTATCAATCACCTGTATCAATTCCCGGCCGGCCTGTTCCAACACCACCCGGATCTCTCCGGCGCCGGCATCAATGGAATTTTCTACCAGTTCTTTAACCACAGCGGCAGGACGGTCCACCACTTCTCCCGCGGCAATTTTGTTGGCAATTTGGGCGGGCAGTAATTTGATTTTGGGCATTCGTTACACTTTCGGGTGATTTGCCGGAAATATTTATTATTCAGGCTGCAGTTTATTTCCATAATAGCAGGGGGAACCCCGGGCCGGTCTGTATCAGCAGAACATCCTGGTTTCCATATATAAATGGCGAACAACACTAAAAGTAAACCCCGCTGCACATTCAGCCGGGCTAAATATAAAGATTCATGCAGAGATTTTCAATGGAATATCAGGACTGGCGGAAACAGCAGGGCAGAGAAAACAGCTCAACAATTTAAAAATGCTGCACAACTTTTGTCAGCATAACCATGATGTAAAGAATAAAAGCCAGCATCAGAATCAGCCAGATATAGGGGCGCGTTTTGCGGCGGTGCCGCATCTGGCGAAATTGAATTTGCGGGCGTTTCCCCTCCCGCCTTTCTTTATCCGGATCGTAGCGGCGAGGTGTATACTCAAATGCCCGGTGCCTAGATAGTTTTGTAAACATCTTTTTTCCCTGATTTAAAATGCCTGTTTAAAGCAATTTCATGCAAAACCGCGATGGTATCTTTGAAAATTGAAAATCCATTCTTTGTTCCGGAGATTTATTTTTTCATTCCCCGGGGATGATGTTTCCGGTATTCTTCGGCAATTTTTCCCCGGGAAAGGTGTGTGTAAATCTGAGTAGTATTAATATCCGCATGTCCCAGCATTTCCTGCACCGACCGAAGGTCGGCGCCGTTTTCCAGAAGGTGCGTTGCAAAACAGTGGCGGAAGGTATGAGGGTGCACCTCCGAGCTGATATTGGCCTGCAGGGTATATTTCCGCAGTATCTTCCAGAAACCCATGCGGGAGAGGGGCCGCCCGTTCCTGTTCAGGAAAATAATATTGCGTGAACTGCTTGCGGATGCCAGAAGAGGCCGGACTCTTCCCAGATAGACTTTTAGCCAGTGAACCGCCTCTTCCCCGACAGGCACAAAGCGTTCTTTGCTTCCCTTTCCGCGAACCCGCACAATTTCTTCTTCAGCAAAAAAGTGGTTTAGCGGCAGATTCAGCAGCTCGGATACCCGGAGCCCGCAGCCATAAAGTAATTCCAGCATTGCCCGGTCCCGGATTCCCAGGGGATGATCCGCTTGCGGTTGCTGCAGGATTTGCTCAACTTCACTCTCGCTTAAAACCGATGGCAATTTTCGGGTGAGATGAGGAGTCTCCAGCAGTTCTGTAGGATCAGCAACAGCAAATTCATTCATCTGCAGATAGCGGTGAAATGCCCGCAATGCAGAAAAATTCCGGGCCATGCTGCTGCCGGCCAGCCCCAGTTCATATAGCTCCCCGGTATAGCGCTGCAGAAAAAGTAAATCTATTTGTTTGGCTTCTGTAATGTTTTCCGAGTTCAGATATGAAATATACCGGTTCAAATCATTTTCATAAGCAAAAAGTGTATTATCTGCCAGACCTTTTTCCAGTGCCAGATACCGGATAAAGCGCTGCAATATATTTTTCCAGTTCATCAAATGCTCACAAAAGGATTACTTCTTTTTTCCTGCCCGACTGTGGTCACCGGCCCGTGCCCGGGATAAAGAAGGGTTTCATCGGGCAGCGAGTATATTTCGCTGCGAATGCTGCTTACCAGCTTCTGTGCAGAGGCAAACGGAAAATCGGTTCGGCCGATGGAGCTCTGGAAAATTAAATCTCCTACAAAAGCGCAGTCACCTGTGATTAAGGAAATATGGCCCGGTGTATGCCCCGGGGTATGCCGCACCTGCAGGGCTTCGCCATTCAAATGAATATCCTCTCCATGTTTCAAATAGCGTGCTGCCGCCGGAGACTGCAGTGGTGCGGAAAAATAGGCGGACAGATTTAATGCCGGATCGCTCAGAAAAGGGGCATCCAATTCATGAATCAGGATGCGGGCGCCGGTCTCTGAAACAATTTTCCGGTTACCGGCAATATGGTCCGCATGCCCGTGGGTATTGATCAGATAAAGAAGAGTTAAGTTGAGTTGGGATATTTTGTCAAGAATTTCAGAAACATCTTCACCGGCATCGATCAGAATCGCCTGCCGGGATTCAGGGGAAAAGAGCAAATAGTTGTTCACTGCAAAACTTCCCACTGTAAAAGAAACCACTTCCATGCAGCTTACTCATCCTGCGAAGGCAGCAAATGTTCGGCTACGGAAAGGGCAATACCGGACATCATTACTTCCGGCGCCAGACGGGTGAAATCGCCCGACAAAATAGAAGCATCCACATTGCTGTAAACCGAACAGCCCGCTTCTTTTTCTACGATGACCCCCGAGACACGGCCTTTGTATTCACTGATGAAAATAACCTCACCAAGCGATTCGCTGGGAACAATGCCGGTGCAATATTGAATTTGAATATGCGTATTGTGGGTATATATGGTAATCAGGTTTCCTTCTTCATCGCCGATTTGGATTTCCGGGTAAATTTCCAGGGACAGCCGGCGTTTGTCTTTGGTATTCTCTAAAACATAACGGTAATGATCCACCCGCTTTACCGGTTCCACGCCCAGTACTTTACTGATCTGCCGGATATCCTCTTCACTAAAGCTAAATTTCTTCAACTCAACAATCCTCCTCTTATCCTCTGAACATAAAGAAAAATTTATAGATAACCGACTGTTTATCCAAATAATAATTCAGTCATTCTTTTCAGCCGGGCAATGCCCTGCTTTATACGCAGGTTCGGGAAAAAGGTTAAAGGAAAAAGACAGGAGTAAAACCTCAATACATCCTGCACCATTATTATCACTATATGAAAACCCGGTTTTCCTTCCGGCTTTTTGGCCCTTTGGCAGAAAAAAAAAGCTGCCGGATGGCAGCTTTCATGAATTTTAAAAATGAAAAATAATTTTATTCCACGGTGACGCTCTTGGCCAGATTCCGGGGTTGATCCACATCGCAGCCGCGCAGAACAGCAATATGGTAGGCCAGAAGCTGCAGCGGAATGATGGAAATGATCGGCTGAAGCAGGTTCAGGGTCATTGGGATGGGAATGGTGTAGTCCGCCAGATTATCCAGGTTATGATCCCCTTCGGATACTACCGCAATTACTCTTCCCCGACGGGCTTTCACTTCCTCAATATTACTGACAATTTTTTCGTAGGTACTGTCCTGTGTGGCGATAAAGACCACGGGCATATCTTCATCAATCAAAGCAATGGGGCCATGTTTCATTTCTGCTGCAGGATATCCTTCGGCATGAATATAGGAAATCTCCTTCAGCTTAAGAGCGCCTTCCAGCGCAACCGGAAAATTGTATCCCCTCCCCAGATAAAGAAAGTTGCGATGATCTTTGAACTCTTCCGCAATATTTTTAATCAGTTCACTGGTTTTCAGGGCAATTTTCAATTTGTCGGGTAAATGGATCATTTCCTGTACAATTTGGCGCCCATCTTCTGCAGACATGGTTTTGGTTCGGGCAATCATAACGGTCATTAATGCCAGCGCTGCCACTTGAGAGGTAAACGCTTTAGTGGAGGCCACCCCGATTTCGGGCCCTGCGTGCAGATAAGTGCCTCCGTGGGTTTCCCGTGCGATGGATGATCCCACAACATTCACAAGCCCCATCACAGTGGCGCCTTTTCTTTTCGCTTCGCGAAGCGCAGCAAGTGTATCGGCCGTTTCGCCGGACTGGCTGATGGCAATCACCAGGTTATCATCATCAATAATGGGATCACGGTACCGGAATTCGGAGGCATATTCCACTTCTACCGGAATACGGCAATATTCTTCCAGCATGTATTCCCCGATAAGCCCGGCGTGATAACTGGTCCCGCAGGCAGTGATAAAAATTTTCCGGGCACGGAGCACATTATGCAGTATCTGGCTTAATCCTCCAAGTTTTGCCACACCTTCATCCTCAATCAACCGTCCCCGCATGGCATCGGAAACAGTACGGGGCTGCTCATTGATCTCTTTCAGCATGAAATGATCGTAACCGGCCTTTTCAATTCTCTCCAGATCAAAACTGATTTTTTCAATTTTTTTCTCGATGATCTTATTTTCAATGGTTTTGGTAACAAACCCCTCCCGGCTGACCACTGCAAATTCGCCATCTTCCAGATAAAACACGTTACGGGTATAGGCGATCAGGGCGCTGGCGTCGGATCCGATAAAATATTCATCTTCGCCGATTCCCACCACCAGCGGACTGCCTTTTCGGGCGCAATAAAGTTTGTCCGGCTCATGCAGGGTTAATAATACCAGACCGTATGTCCCTTCCAGTTCATTTAATGCCAGCCGGAAAGCTTCTTCAAAAGAGGAAGTGCCATTCTGGTATAACTCCTCTATAAGATGAGCAATGGTTTCAGTATCGGTATCGGTACGAAAGGTATGGCCTTTTTCCTGAAGAATTGTTTTCAGGGCCGTATAATTCTCAATAATTCCGTTGTGGACCAGAACGATGTTTCCTGAACCATCCATATGAGGATGTGCATTTACCTGGTTGGGTTCGCCGTGAGTGGCCCAGCGGGTATGGGCAATACCGATAGATCCCGGCATGGGTGATCCGTTAAATTCATTTTCCAGCATTGAGATTTTGCCCACCTGTTTGGTCACTTTTATTTTATCGTTCCCCATCAGTGCGATGCCGGCGGAATCATACCCACGGTATTCCAACCGTTTTAATCCGTTAATCAGAATAGGACGTGCTTCCCTGTCCCCGATATAGCCCACTATTCCACACATAATAATTCCCCTTTTTTACTCCCATTCAATTGTTGCCGGTGGTTTTGAGCTTACGTCATAAACCACACGGTTGATCCCTTTAACTTCGTTGATAATGCGATTGGAAATTTTAGCCAGAATCGCATGCGGCATTTCAAACCAATCGGCAGTCATGCCGTCAGTGCTGGTAACCGCACGAAGTGCAAGGACGTTTTCATAAGTCCGCTCATCTCCCATAACCCCCACGGAGCGAACCGGCAGCAGGACAGAAAATGCCTGCCATATCTCATCGTATAAATCATAATTTCTAAGTTCCTGCATATAAATTGAATCCGCTTTTTGCAAAATATTAATCCGCTCCGGTGTCACTTCTCCTAAAATTCTTACGGCCAGTCCGGGGCCGGGAAAGGGATGGCGGCCAATGAGGTGTTTCGGCAGGCCCAGTTTTTTCCCCACTTCCCGAACTTCATCCTTAAATAATTCCCGCAGCGGCTCCAGTAATTCAAAATTCATTCTTTCCGGAAGACCCCCAACATTATGATGGGATTTAATTGTAGCGGAAGGACCTTTAAAACTGACGCTTTCGATTACATCGGGATAGAGAGTTCCCTGTGCGAGAAACCGGAAGTGGCCAATTTTTAAGGCTTCCTTTTCAAATACTTCAATAAAGGTGTTACCAATCAACTTACGCTTAGCTTCCGGATCAATAATTCCATGCAATTTAGAAAGGAACACTTCGCCGGCGGTGATTGATATCAAGTTTATCTGAAAGTGTTCACGGAAAATCTTTTCAACCTCTGCGGCTTCATCTTTCCTCAGCAGGCCGGTATCAACAAACATACAGGTCAGCTGATTGCCAATCGCTTTATGGAGCAGTACTGCCGCAACACTGGAATCTACACCGCCGCTGAGCCCCAGCAGAACCCGATCCCTGCCTACGGTCTTTCTGATTTTTTGAACTTCAGTTTCAATGAATGAATCGGCGGACCAGTCGCCGGAAAGCGCGGCGATTTTAAACAGAAAATTTGCCAGAATCTGCTGCCCCTGCCGGGTATGATAAACTTCCGGGTGAAATTGCAGGCCAACGGTTTTGGTGTCAGAATTGATAACAGCGGCAATGGGAGAGTTGTCTGTGCGGGCGATTCCTTTGAACCCCTCGGGTAACCGGGTAAGGTGATCTCCATGACTCATCCATACCCGGGCAGGCGCCCGGACACCGGTAAAAAGCGGCTGGTCGGATTCAAATATCAAATCGGCCTGACCATATTCCCGGCGCGGCGCCGGATCGACTTCTCCCCCCAGTGAATAGGCAATATGCTGTAATCCATAGCAGATCCCCAATACCGGGATTCCCAGCCGGAAGAGCCCCGCATCAGCGTGAGGCGCCTCCTCTGCATAAACAGAGGAGGGGCCGCCGGATAAAATTATTGCTTTAATTCCATTATCTTGTCTGATCTTTTCCAGCGGATAACTGAAGGGATGAATTTCCGAATAAACAGATAGCTCCCGCACTTTTCGGGCAATTAACTGGGTGTACTGCGAGCCGAAATCCAGAATTAAAACTTTTTCCATCAGGGCAACCCGATTTTCCAGTTTCTTAAATTTTCCAATTCCCGGTGATTTGTCAGATCGAACTGCAGCGGTGTTATGGCAATATAATTGTTCATTACCGCCACATCATCCACATCGGCTTCATCATCCAGTTGCAGTTTTTTTCCTGAGAGCCAGAAATAATTCCGGTTCATCGGGTCTACTCTCTTCTCAAAAAACACTTCGTAGCGGCCTTTTCCCTGACGGGTAATCTTTACTCCCTTTAACTCGGATGCGGAAACTGCCGGAATATTCACATTTAAAAGCGTGCCGCCGGGAAGCCCTTTATCCAAAACCAGTTTAGCAAGGTGCACGGCAAAATCTGCGGCCACTTCAAACTGCTGTTTCCGGAAGGAAATCAGTGAAAAGGCAATGGAAGGAATTCCCATCAGGGTGCCTTCAGTGGCAGCGGAAACGGTTCCGGAGTAGATTACATTAATGGCCGTATTCGGTCCCTGATTAATGCCGGAAACCACCAGATCCGGTTTTTCATTAAGAATGGCTTTAACGGCAAGCTTCACGCAGTCTGCCGGGGTTCCGTTTACTGCCTGCCCGAATAACTGCCCGTTTTTTTCCACCTCCCACACCCGCAGCGGGTCGGAAATGGTGACCATATGCCCTACGGCGCTGCGCTCGGATTCCGGGGCGACCACCCGGGCATCCCCAATCCGGCGCATGGCGCCATAAAGAGCGGCAATACCCGGAGCATGAATCCCGTCATCATTTGTAACAAGTATCAGCGGATTTTTTTTCATATCACCTGTATTTTAAAATTGTGCACAACAATAATGAAATAACTAATGGAATGCAACTTGAGAAAGTTTCACACGATTCATTCGTATTGGCGAGAATAAAGAAGAAGATTCTAAGATCGGGGGTATTCTGGGCTCTTAGCAGGAAGGAAGCGTTATAAATAACCGGAAAATGTATGTGGCTATTGTTTGGCCGTGGGCTTGCTGTTCTTTTTACCTGAATTCTTGCTGACGCTTTTCTCCGGCAATAGTAAATCCATCAGGTTGGCAAGGCAGTCGCGCATATCCTTCCGGTGGACGATCATATCCACAAACCCGTGATTCTGCAGAAACTCGGCCCGCTGAAATCCCTGCGGCAGGTCCTGCCCGATGGTTTGTTTAATCACCCTTTGCCCGGCAAATCCGATAAGCGCTCCGGGTTCGGCAATGTTAATATCCCCAAGCATGGCAAAGCTGGCGGTAGTTCCGCCGGTAGTCGGATCGGTTAGAATGCTGAAATATGGCAGGCCGGCATCACTCAGTTGGGACAATTTTGCGCTGGTTTTAGCCATCTGCATCAAAGACAGGGCGGCTTCCATCATGCGTGCCCCGCCGGAAGCGGAAACAATCAGCAGCGGGAAACGCTTTTCCCGGGCATGATCAATCGCCCGGCTGATTTTTTCGCCCACCACCGAGCCCATGCTCCCGCCGATAAAAGTAAAATCCATAATGGCGGCTACAACGGGACGGGTCTTTATTTTGCCGTCGCCGGTAATAACCGCATCCAGCAGGCCGCTCTTTTTCTGAGCATCTTTTAAACGGTCGCTGTACTTCTTTTTTTCCTTGAACAGGAGGGGATCTCCGGGTGCAATATGTTCATTAAATTCACTGAAACTCTCCTCATCGAATAAAAACTGTATATAATCGCGGGAAGATACGCGGAAGTGGTAATCGCATTTGGGGCAAACATACAGACGGCTTTGTAACTGGCTCCGGTAAATAATTTCACCGCAATCATCACACTTAATCCAGAGCCCATCGGGAATGGCCTTTTTTTCGACTGTAGAAATTCCTTTTTTCTTTCTGAACCAATCCATATAACCCCCGTTTTCTAACCACATGAATGCACTGAATCAAACAGAAATATTTTCAGCAGCTTTTTTCATCTGCCAGCAGCTCTGTTAATATCCTAAAACAGGAGCTGTTTACTCCGCTCAATTAAATGTAGGTTTTGAATTCAGCACAATGAATAAAATAATAAGGAACAGCTGAAAACCAAAGTATGTTTTAACAGGATTGAAGCGGGGGGTGAGGTGAATCACAGTATTTCTTTTGATTGTCTTCTCTGAAGCACAGTATAATTTGACAAAAAACCGGGATAAACCGGGTAACTGAATTCTTCACATATTCTTTAAATTCTTTTCTTTAGCTGACTCCTGCTTTTCTTCCAGAAAATTCTTATGCATAACCAGAGCGGTTTCGCCATTCCGGTAATAGCGCACTCTTTCCATAATAACTGAAAACCCGAATCTTTTGTACAGCCGGATTGCTCTTTTGTTTGATTTGCGGACCTCCAGAATGGCATAATGCGTTTCGCCTTTCATCTTCAGCACCTCACTTAAGAAATATGCCCCGAGTCCCTGCCCCTGCAGTTGCGGCTGAATCGCAATATTAGCCAAATGAAACTCCTCATAAATCCGCCAGATTATGGCATAACCGGCCATTGTGCCATCCTTCTCCAGAATAAGAGGAATTGAATATGCATTATTTTTTACTTCATATTCGAAACTGCCGTACGACCAGGGATCGGAAAATGTTTCTGCTTCCAGGGCGGCAACCGCCGGCAAATCGTCCACCGTCATCCTGCGAATCTGCATTTACATTACCCCCTGAAAGGCGCGCATATACAGAGGTTCACAATTTTCCGCACTGCTCAGTTTTCCCCGCTCAAATTTTTCCAGAATCAGTTTCTGGAAAACAGAAGCTGCCGGCGCAACCGGCAGCGGATATGGAAAGCGGGCTTTATTATCTGTGAATTCTTCAATCCGGGGACGGAATTTTAGAATATCCGGCCCGCTAAAAAGGGTGGGTACACTGATTGAACTGGCTAAAGTTTTCCAATGCAGCAGATCATATTCACCTTGCAGTTTCAGCGATTCCCCCTCCCGGGTATAGCGGCCGGCAAATACTTCCTCCCGGCGGGCATCAATAAAGGCAATGACCGGCATTTCTGCAGCACCTGACTGATACGCCCAGATATCCAGGGTGGGAACTTCCACAACCGGTATGCTCTGTGCGTGTGCCAGCCCCTTAGCCAGGCTGTAACCGATGCGCAATCCGGTGAAGGACCCCGGACCTGCGGAAAGGCCCACACTACTTAAATCCTGAATCCGGTAACCGGTATGATCCAGCAGTTGTTCAATCATCAGTGCCATGCTGCGGGAATGGATGTGGGGAATCTGCAGCGATATTTCTCCAAGAAAGTGGCCATTCACAGACAAACTGACCGCAGATGTCAGGCCGCTGGATTCAATACCCAGAATAATGTTTTTATCTTCCGTCGAGCCCATTTTTCATTTGAGTTTAAAGATGGAAATTTCCCTGCCCTGCGGATTTTCCGCGACGAATTCAAGATGCACTTCCCAGCGGGGCATGGGCAACTGCGCTTCGATTTTACCGGCCCACTCCACCATGCAGATATTTTCACTATAAAAAAATTCATCCAGACCCAGATTCTGCAGTTCAGCCTGATTCTCCAGACGGTAAAAATCAAAATGATATATCTGAAGTCCGCTGCTGGTTTCATACTGCTGTATGATGGTAAAAGTGGGGCTGGTGGGTTCCTGCCGACAATTCAGCGCAGCGCAGAGGGCACGGATAAAAAAGGTTTTTCCGCTGCCCAGCTCACCGTAAAAGGCCACTGTGTCCCCCGCAGCTAAATTACCGGCAAATTGTTTCGCCAGACGCCTTGATTCTTCCGGGCTATTTACAACAACTGTCCATGGTTGCGGCATTTCTGATTTGCTGATGCTCTTACTCATCCCGACCGCCGCCTCTATTTAGGATCCAGCCGAATTACCGGCAGAATCATTTCTTCCAGCGAAATGCCCCCGTGCTGAAAACTGTCCCGGTAATATGCAAGGTATTTATGATAATTGGTGGGATACACAAAATAGAAGTCTTCCTTTGCCACAATATAATTTATGTTGAAGTTACGCTGGGGTAATTTAAAATCTTTTGGATTCCGGATGAACAGGGCATGCTTGGCGTCCGCTTTCAGGTTGCGTCCGAATTTATAGCGCAGGTTTGTGCTGGCTTCCCGGTCGCCGATTACCTTTGTGCCCCGTAAACTGCGCACACTGCCGTGGTCGCTGGTAACAAAAATGGTAACATCCTGATTGGCCAGTACTTTGAAAATCTGATAAACCGCCGAATGTTCGAACCAGGAGCGGGTCAGAGACCGGTAGGAAGGTTCGTCCGGTGCAATTTCCTTTAAAATGGGCAGGTCGGAGCGGCTGTGCGCCAGAATATCCACAAAATTAATCACAATACTCAGCAACTGTGTATCCAGGTAGCTGAACAGGTTTTTCTCCAGATTGCGGGCATCTTCCGCATTCAGGATTTTTGCGTAACGGGGATCACTGCTCATTTTAATGCCCAGCAAACGCACCTGATCATGGATCAGCTTATCTTCATAGCGGTTGCGGCTGAAATCATCATCCTCTCCCTGCGCCCATAATTCAGGATAACGCCTTTCAATATCCAGCGGAAAGAGGCCGCTGAAAATGGCATTGCGGGAAAATGGTGTGGCTGTCGGCAATATGGAATAATAATATTCTTTGGATATATTGAAATAGTCGTAGAAGAATGGTTCCAGAGTCAGCCACTGGTCAAGGCGCAGACAGTCAATAACCATAAAAACAACTTTACGGCCTTGCTGCAGTTCGGGAAAGACATAATCCTTTACAATATCCACCGATAATTTCGGCTTGCCTTCTTCTGCATGAATCCAGTCCTGATAGCGTTTCTCAACAAACTTTCCAAACTCCACGTTGCATTCCCGGCGCTGATCGTGCACCACTTCCCGCATGGACTGATCACTCATTCCGTCCAGCTCCAGGTCCCAGTTGGTAATTTTAAGGTAAAGATCCACCCAATCCTGATAATCCATCGGTTCCATCAGCCGTTGAGAAATTTCGTTAATGCGCTGTGAATAATCCTGAGTCACTTTTTTCTGGGAAATATCCCGTGATTCCAGAAATTTTTTGCAGGCCATCAGAATCTGGCTTGGGTTTACCGGCTTGGTCAGGTAATCATCCACTTTGGACCCGATGGCATCTTCCATCAGGCTTTCTTCCTCATTCTTGGTAATCATTATTACCGGCAGTCCCGGTTTAATTCCCTTTATCTCCCCAAGAGCCGCCAGCCCGTCTTTTCCCGGCATCATCTCATCCAGCAGCACCAGATCGTAATTCTGGTCCCGCACCAGGGCTATTGCATCATCTGCATTGGTTGCGGTTTGTACCAGATAATCCCGTTCTTCCAGAAAAAGAATGTGGGGCCGCAGAAATTCAATTTCGTCATCCACCCATAGTATTTTGCGATTTGCCATTTGAAACTCTCTCTTTTTATGCAGCAGTTTAATAGTATTCGGGGAATCAAGGTTCCCTTTACTTTTTGCTGCCCGCTGCTTTGCAAAGCGGACTGTAATATTCCGGCCGCCGGTCCGAAAAGAGGTGATTCTGTTCGGTTATATTTTTTTCCCGGGCGGATTCCGGCTTGATGGTTGTGATAAATAATTCTTCCTTTTGGGAGGGGGAGCGATGCAGCAATTCGCCTTTTGGTGCCACAACCTGGCTTTGCCCGGTGAACCGCAAAATTCCGTGAGGCCGCTTATCCGCACCAAAACGGTTGCAGGTAATTGCGAACAGATGATTTTCCAGGCAGCGGGTCAGCATAGCCTGCTGGCAATAGCTCAGCACCAGGTTGGAAGGATGACAGATCACTTCCGCGCCCAGCAGCGCCAGCGTGCGCGTCACCTCCGGAAAAATCCAGTCGAAACAGACCATCATCCCGATTTTAGCATTCTTTACCTGCTGAACCTGCAGGGGAATGTTTCCCGGTGTAAACATTTCCTTTTCCCGGGCAAATAACTGGATTTTACGGTAGGTGTGAACCAGGCCGCCGGGACCGACCAGCAGCGCCGAATTAAACACTTCGTCGCCCTGTTTTTCTGCAAATCCGCTAACGATGTGGAAATTGCCGTTGCGGCATAATTGTTTCAGCATCCGCAACGTCGGGCTGTCCGCAGGATCTTCCGCCATACTCAGCAGTTCTTCTTTATCGCGAAAATGATATCCGGTAAATGCCAGCTCCGGCAGCACCAGCAAATCGGCCTTTACCTGCTGCAGTGCCTGTTCAACTTTCCGGCGGTTTTTTTCTACTTTCCCGAAGAGGGGACGAAACTGATAATATCCGATTCTCATATTGCTTTATTCCATTCTGTAGTGATGTTTATTTTTATCCGGGCAATCAGCGGTCTGTTTTCAGCAGTCAGCTATCGGTTTTAAGCAATACCCCGTTTATCCGCTCAATCGCTTTCTCAATCCGCTGCGGCGGCTCCCCGGTAAAACAGAGCCGCAGATAATGCTGATAATTGCTGCCGAAATCGCCGCCCGGCGCCACCGATACGCCGGCATCCAGCAGATCATCAATTATTTGCCAGTAATCGCGTCCCTGCAGCAGCGGTTCAATGGAAAAGAAGAAAAAGTAGGTGCCTTCCGGTTTCTGCACCGGGACATTAAACTGTGCAGCAAAACGGTCCCGCAGTTCCTGGTAGTGCTTCTGTAAGCCCGGAATCCATTGCTCCCGCTGCTGCAGTGGTTCCACCATCATGTACTGGGAAAAAGTGGAAGGGCTGTAAAGCTGATGCACCATTACTTTGTTGATCATTTTGACAGTTTCTTCGGCGGCGGCCAGATACCCAAGCCGCAGCCCGGCAAACATGAATGACTTGGAAAAGGTAAAAATCGAAATTGTCTGCTCAAACATTCCGGGTAAAGTGGCAATGGAAATATGAGGGCGCCCGTCAAAAGTCAGCCCGTCATAAGCCTCATCGGAAATAATCCAGAGCCTGTTGGCACGGGCAAAACGGGCAATCTGTTCCAACTGGCTGCGGTTCAGCACCTTACCACTGGGATTATTGGGCGTATTCAGGTAAACGGCAGCAGTTTTTTCCGTCAGAAACGGTTGCAAACAGGCTTCGATATTCAGGTCCGCTTGTGCATAAAGCCGGGTATAAAAGGGGACTTCCACCCCAGTGGCGCCGGCCAGTTTCACCATTCCCGGAAAAAAGGGCCAGCAGGGCGTCAGCACCAGAATTTCATCACCCGGATTCAGCAGGCTGAGTACACTGGCACTCAGGCCGTTTGTGGCGCCGCTGATGGCCAGGATATTCCGGGTTGAAATATTGAAACCATTGTCCTCCCGCAGTTTTTGCACCGCAGCGCCGCGGAAGCGCTCCACGCCAAACGTGTTGCAGTAGCGGTTGAAATAGGGCCGTTCTTTTAAAAAAGAGTCTTCCACCGGCAGATGATAATCCGGCGGCAGATAAGTGTCGCCAATATGAAGCCGGATCAGAAAAGGCCCCTGTTTTTTCATCTTATCGCGGAATTTTTCAAATACAGAAGCAGGTATGTTATCAGCACGTTCAGCAAAATGCGGAAATCCGGGCATCGGCTATTTCCCCCGTTTCCAACCAAATTACTGAAGTTCCCCGTGCAAGTCAAAATTGATTTAAGAATCCTGGACTGCAATTCCAAAGACGCTGTAATTTTAATATCAGCCACAGTTTAAGGTCAGTCAGAACCAGTCGCAGACTGAAGACCATCCAAGCCCCGGCAGTCGTCAAACAGCAAAGCACTTTTAAAATGAAGAACAATCTAAAAAAAATTCCCGCCGGGTTTACAGCGGAGCTTTATGTTTTGCGCCGGAATGCTAAAAATTTTATATTCAGGCAGGCTGAAGATCAGGACAGAAAAGATTTTTTGAAGTACAGGTGACCGTCAGTCTATTTTAAAATACCAGAATGGAATGAAAATACAGATCTGAATTTTATACGGGAGGTATTATGAGCGCCGGTTCAGCAAAAACAGGAAAAATTGGCTGGGTGGACCTGACCGTCCGAAATGCGGATGAAGTGCGTGATTTTTACAGCCAGGTGGTGGGCTGGGAAGTGGAAGAGGTTTCCATGGGTGAATACAGCGATTTCAGTATGCTGGAACCGCAAAGCCGTTCCGCTGCTGCAGGTATCTGCCACGCCCGCGGCCCCAATGCGGATTTGCCGCCCCAGTGGCTGATTTATATCATTGTAAATAATCTGGCAGAAAGTTTGGAAAAATGCCGTTTATTGGGCGGAGAAGTGCTGGCTGAACCGCCCGACAGCGGAAGCGCTGCTAAATTTGCGGTTATCCGTGACCCGGCCGGTGCCGTTGCCGCCTTATATCAGGAATAAAAGTATTTTTTACGGTTATCGGGTGTTTAATAAATTTTCAAGATTTTCAAAGGAGAAATGAAATGCCCATTTATGAATTTTTCTGCGGGCCCTGCAATACCGTTTATAAATTTTTTTCACGTACAGTGAATACCGAAAAAATTCCCCACTGCCCCAAATGCGGAAATCCGGAACTGGAGCGGCGGGTATCCCTTTTTGCCATTATCGGCAAGTACAGTGACGAATCAGCGGAAGAGGATAACCTGCCGCCTATGGATGAAAGCCGCATGGAAAAAACAATGGCGGCCCTCGCCCGGGAAGCCGGCAAAATAAATGAGGAAGACCCCAAAGCGGCAGCGGAACTGATGCGAAAATTCAGTGAAGCCAGCGGCCTGAAACTGGGACCGGGAATGGAAGAAGCAATGCGGCGGCTGGAAAAAGGGGAAGATCCCGAGCAGATAGAAGCGGAAATGGGAGATTTGCTGGAAAGTGAAGAACCTTTTCTGCTGGAAAATAATTCAAAAAAATCGGGAAAAAAAAATAAACCCCGGTATGACGATCAGTTATACGATTTGTAGCCCGTCAGATTTGATGTAATTTACAGTTTTGCACATCTGCTGTTTCAGTAAACAGGCGGAAAAGATTTTTTAACGTACTTTTGTAAAAGGATTATTATGAAAATATATAAAATATTTTTTGGCGGGGAGTTTCCCGGCAATGCAGGGGTAAATACGGGTTTACTGCTGTTGCGGGTTTTTGCCGGGCTCGCTCTGGCGCTGGCCCATGGCTGGTTAAAGTTTCCGCCTTCCGAGGGTTTTATTGCCGGTGTCGCTAAAATGGGATTTCCCCTGCCGCTGTTTTTTGCCTGGGCAGCGGTGCTGTCGGAGTTCATCGGGGGGCTGCTTCTGGCAGTGGGGCTTTTTACACGCCCCGCTTCTCTTTTTATTTTGCTGACTATGCTTACGGCTGCCTTCATCCGGAATGCCGGTAATCCCTTTGCTAAAAAAGAACTGGCGTTGCTTTACGGGTTTATTGCCCTTTTCCTGCTGATTGCCGGGGCCGGCCGCTATTCTGTCGACTATCTGATGCGGAAAAATGCCGATCGGGCGAAAGGTCTTTATAAATAATGAAATGGCTCTTTGAAGGAAATGAATGGAATATTAATCACCTTAAGTCAGAATTATAAGCACTTGCCGCAAGTTTAGTTTAACTGGAATGATGGAGGAGAATCCCGATGAACCTTTCTTTTATTAAACTGTTTTTGTCCGTGCTTTTCTGCACCCTTTTTGTTTCGCCGGCAGTGCAGGCGCAGAGTGATCAAACTCCGCCGGTGTGGCCTCCCGAAAATGTGCAGGACGAATATCATGGTGTTACAGTTTCTGATCCCTATCGCGGGCTGGAAAACTGGAACGATCCAAAAGTGCAGGATTGGAGCGAAGCGCAGAACAGCTATGCC
>JBAPTX010000453.1:0-13505 GCA_049282375.1 Calditrichia bacterium | reverse complement strand
AGGTTCAGATTCCGGGCAGCGTCTATCAGCACTTCATTCTCTTTTTTCAATTCACTCTCAAAAGGATCTTCGCTGGCCTTCAATTTTTTCCATGTTTCGCCGGCACGCTGGTAATAATAGCGGACAGCGGCCTGTGCAAAATGCCTCTTGTAGTTGATTTCTTGAATAGCTTCGGTTAATTTCATGGTCAGGTTCTATTTCAATTATAATGCAGTTGAATTAAACATAACAAATATGCAGCGGATAATCTATGGGATTTGGTGCGATATTGAATGATCAGGCGCAAAATGATGATAAAGTAATTTCAAATGGTTATTTTACTCATCACCTTTTATGCTTACCACGGGTATTTCAGACGCTTTTTTTATTCGAATAAAATAACGGGAGAATGTTTGTGAAGAAGATAGTGATACTGCTTGCTTTAATTTTTTTCTTTTCCTGCGAAAAACAGCAGGAGGAAAAGCAGCTACCGCGCACAGAACAGGCTGAAACCCAATTTAAATTGGGAAGTGCACCCCGTCCCATTCTGGAAAAACATGCGCATCTGGTGGACCTGTATTGGAAGGCCTGGGAACTGCTTCAGGCGAAAATCAGTGACGGCACGGCCAAAAACGGCTTTGTGGATGCTTATCTGGATGAAGGATTCAACGAATTGATTTATCAGTGGGATACCTGCTTTATGGCGCTGTTTGCCATGTATGGCGGTGATGAGATACCGGCGATGGCCTCGCTGGACAATTTCTATCGTTTGCAGCGGGAGGACGGCTGGATATGCCGGGTTTACCGCGAAAGCGACGGCCAGCCGGCGGAGCAGCCCTCTATGGAGGAACCCATGATTAATCCGCCGCTGTTCGCCTGGGTGGAATGGAAATATTTCCTGCTGACTGGGGACAGCTCCCGTTTCAAAACAGTACTACCGGTGCTGGATGCTTATTTTAACTGGATTGATGAGAATTGCCGGGGAAATGGCGCTGCAGCGGGCCTCTACTATAATACGCATTTGGGCAGCGGCATGGACAACTCCCCGCGAAGCGGTATAGAGCAGGGGGGCTGGGTAGATTTAAGTTCACAGATGGCATTGTTTGCAAAGCATATGTTCTTAATGGCCCGCCAGGCCGGCGCCGATTCCCTGACCACCCGTTATGAAAAACAATACCGTCTGCTGAACCGCATTATTAACGGCAAATTGTGGGATGGCAGACAGAACTTTTATTATGATCTTTCTGCCCAGAATCAGAAAATGCCGGTAAAAACGGCAGCGGCATTCTGGCCGCTGCTTTCAGAAACAGCCACCCTGCCGCAGGCGAGGGCTCTGGCTGTGCATCTGAAAGATTCCTCAGAATTTTACCGCAAACATTTATTTCCCAGCCTTTCTGCAGATCACCCGCAGTATAAGCCTCTGGGGCAGTATTGGCAGGGCGGGGTTTGGGCGCCGGTAAATTATATGATAATTAAAGGGCTGGATATGTACCCGTTACGGGAACTAGCTGCCGAAGCCGCTTTCAACCATGTGGAAAATATTTATAAGGTGTACCGGAATTTTACCCCGCAGCCCGGGCAAATTGCTCCGGAGGAGCGGGATGACAACTACGCCACTATTTGGGAATGTTATGCCCCGGATACGCTGCAGCCGGCAACCCGCTGGGACGGGAAATACCTGAGCCGCCAGGATTTTGTAGGCTGGTCGGGGCTGGGGCCGGTTGCACTGCTGCTGGAAAATATTATCGGTTTGCAACCTTCCGCTCCGTCGGACGAGCTTTACTGGAATCTGCGCCTGCGCGAAAGGCACGGTGTGGAGAATTACCGTTTTGGAGATAACCGGGTGGATATTATCTGCGAGGAAAACAATTTGCCGGTAAACAGTGCCCGCATCCGCATTGATTCCAGCAGCAGTTTCCGCCTGGTAATGTCCACACAGGCGGGGCAAAGGGAGTTCCTGGTACCGGCAGGTGAATCCGAATATGAAATCACTTTATAAACAGCTTTGTATTCTTGAAAAGAAGAAGCACCGGCAATCCGGTTTCCCGTCATTTTAATTAATTATCCGTTTTTTCACTGGAAATTTTGAATTTGACTGATATTCACGGAACCCAAACCCCCGCTTCTCCATAACCTGAAGCAGAATTTAAATGAAGGGAAAATGGTTATGAGTCATTTTGATACCGATCAAATATCCCCGGATGCCCTTGCGGCGATGATAGATCACACCCTTTTGAAAGCGGAAGCCACGCCGCAGCAGGTGGAAAAACTTTGCCGGGAGGCACGGGATTATAATTTTGCTTCAGTCTGTATTAATCCCGTTTACGTTAAAACGGCAGTACAACAATTAAAAAACAGCAGTGTTAAAGTGTGTACAGTGGTCGGTTTTCCGCTGGGTGCCTCATTGTCTGTTTTAAAAGCACTGGAAGCTGCCCATGCCATAGAAGAAGGCGCTGCGGAAATTGACATGGTGATTCATGTCGGTGCGCTTAAAAATGCAGATTGGGAAGCGGCAGAGCAGGATGTGCACCAGGTGGTTCAGGTCTGCCATCGCCTGAAAGGGCTTTGCAAAGTGATAATTGAAACAGCGCTGTTAAGCGAAGAAGAAAAAATCAGAGCCTGCCGGATTGTGCGGGATCAGGGGGCGGAATATGTAAAAACATCTACTGGTTTCAGCAGCGGGGGGGCAACGGCAGAGGATGTGGCATTACTGCACAATACCCTATCAGGTAGCAATGTGAAAGTAAAGGCCTCCGGCGGTATCCGCACCTTTCAGGATGCAGTTAAAATGATCCGGGCCGGTGCGGAACGACTGGGAGTCAGCGCGGGTGTGCAGATTATACAACAGGCCGAAGCCGAATCAGGCAGAAACTGAAGAACCTAAATTCCGGGGAAAAACAATGGCCGTTAAAGAAATATATTCCGCATTACCCCAGTCTGTGCGCATCCTGATCATTGTAGTGCTTGCTGTTCTTGCCCACCTGCTGGTTCGCTGGATCCGGTTTTTCAGCCAGCGGCTGCTTAATCTGAAGGTGGGTAATGACACCGAGGCTATTGAAATTTTTGCCCGGGAATATCCCCGCTATGCCACACTGATTACCATTCTGGTCAGCGCCCTTACCTTTGCCATCTATTTCCTGGCAGTGGGGCTGATTCTGAAAGAATTTGAAATTTCCCTCTCAACCTATCTTGCCAGCGCCACGGTGATCGGTTTGGCCATCGGATTTGGCCTTCAGGGATTTGTTCAGGATGTGGTAATCGGGTTAACCCTGATTTTTTCCGATCTGCTGAATATCGGGGAAGTGGTGGAAATCTCAGGACAAATCGGGAGAGTGGAATCCATTGGTTTACGGTTCAGTACTATCGTCAACTTTCACGGGCAAAAAATACATATTCCTAACCGGAATATTGCAATCATAAGCCGTTACCGGAAGGGTGCCATACGGGCTTATGCAGACATCCAGTTGCCGGACGGGACAGATCACACCGAAATTGTGGATAGAATTCAGGAAATAGCCACGGCCATGTACCGGCAGCATCAACTTATTATTTTAAGTCAGCCGGAAAATTTTGGCATAAAGCAGCCCCGGGAAGGGGTGTGGTATTATGTCCGGATTAAATTCCGCATCTGGCCGGGCCAAAATTCCATTATCGAAACCACCTTTAAACAGCGGGTGGTGGCCTATATGAAAAAAAGTTATCCTGATTACGCAGACTGGATGGTGGTGATCACCTACCGGGTTGAATAATTATACTTTTCCTGCCGCACGGATCTCTATACACCGGAATTGATTTCCTTCTCATTTCATCAGCCATTATGATGTTGAAAAATTAAACTTCCAAAATTCAAATGTTGCATTTTTTTATTCCGGTTTTTATATTGGCTCAGGTTTTCTGATCTTTAATTTCACATATTTTCTGATATCGTTACATTTACGGGACATTTCCAAATGTTGAGAAGTCCTCAAAAATCCCAGTCATCTTATGGGCAGTCGCTCGAAAAGTATTTGGTGGATATTAATCACATTCCATTAATTACCGCCAAAGAGGAAGTAGAGCTTACCCGGCGCATCCGGACTGGCGATCAACAGGCTTTAAATGATCTGGTGCAGGCGAATCTGCGCTTTGTAGTTAAAATTGCAAAAGAGTACAGCAGTCAGGGCCTTCCCCTGATTGATCTGATCAACGAAGGGAATTTGGGGCTGCTGAAAGCCGCCCGCCGGTTTGATGAAACCCGCGGATTTCGTTTTATTTCATATGCCGTCTGGTGGATTCGTCAGTGCATTTTACAGGCGTTGGCTGAACAATCCCGCATTGTCCGCCTGCCTCTGAACCGGGTAGGGATGATCAACAAAGTTAATCAGGCGGTACGCGGTCTGGAACAGGAATTCAACCGTGAGCCCACCTGCGAAGAAGTTTCCGATTGCCTTGAAATTTCCGGAAGGGAAGTTGCCCGGGTGATGAATGATTCCAGTTTTCACCTTTCCCTGGATCAGCCGTTCTGGAAAAGTGAAGACTGCAATTTTAAAGATGTGCTGCGAAATCCCAATACAAATATGCCGGATGATAATATGATCCGCGAATCCCTTTGTAATGAAGTGCGGCGTGTACTGAAAACCCTTTCTCCCTGCGAAGAAAGTATTGTGAAGTTATATTTTGGTATTGGTCTGGTTCGTCCGCTGACTCTGGAAGAGATAGGGGACCGGTTGTCCCTGACACGTGAACGGGTGCGCCAGATTAAGGAACGAGCCTTAACACGCCTTCGCCATCAATCCCGCTCTCAAAATCTGCGGTTGTTTCTCTAACCTCCTTTTTTTATCTTCTACACTATTTTTGATGTCATCCATTTTCCGGAATATCCTGCAGCCGAAGTGCCGCAACCCGGAAGATTTAAGATGAAAACATTTGAGATGGTGCAAGAAACCCAACCATGAAAACATGAAAATTGGAATTCAATTATCAGAAAGTAATATGAAAGTGCCTCAGGAGGGACTGTGACAAAAAATCTGATGACCAGTGTGTCCGGTGTACGGGGAGTTGTGGGAGACAGTTTAACACCGGAAACCCTTGTAAAATATGTCTCTGCCTTTGCCCAGAGTTTATCCGGCAAAAAAGTTGTTCTGGGCGGGGATCCGCGGGTCAGCGCCCGTTTTGTCAGACCCATTGTAAAGGGAGTTTTAATTTCCTGCGGATGTAATGTTGTCGATATCGGCATTTCCGCCACTCCCACTGTTCAGATAATGACCGAGAAATTAGGTGCAGGCGGCGGAATTGCCTTAACCGCCAGCCACAATCCGGTTGAATGGAACGGGTTAAAGTTTATTGGTGCGGATGGTCTCTTCCTTCCTGAAAAAGAGGTTTTTCAGCTGTTCCAAATAGCGGATTCCCGTAAACGTATTTATGCTGAATGGGATAAGCTGGGTACGGAGGAAACCCATCAGCAGGCCGCCCGCGAACACATGCAAGCCATTTTTAACCTGCCCTTTATCGATGTTGAAAAAATACGCGGTAAAAAGTATAAGGTAGTGGCGGATTGTGTCAATGGCGCCGGTGGGATCATTATTCCGGAACTGTTGCGGGAACTGGGCTGCGAGGTGGTTGAGCTGAACTGTGAACCCACCGGTATTTTTGCCCATACTCCGGAACCTGTTCCCCAGAACCTTGTGGAACTGGCAAAATCGGTAAAAAAACATCAGGCTGATCTGGGTGTGGCGGTAGATCCCGATGTGGATCGTCTGGCGCTGATCGCCCATAACGGCAATCCGCTGGGGGAAGAGTACACACTGGCGCTGGCCGTAAAATATATCCTCGGAAAACAACTGGGTGTGGTAGTGGTAAATTTGTCAACCTCGCGGGTAATTGATGATATTGCTCAGTATTATAATGTTCCTCTTTTTAAAACTAAAGTCGGCGAGATAAACGTCGCCCAGCGCATGAAGGAAGTGGAAGCAGTGGTGGGTGGAGAAGGTAACGGCGGGGTGATATTACCCGCAGTACACCTGGGAAGGGATGCACCGGTGGGTATTGCCCTGATTCTGCAGGCAATGACGGAATCCGGCAAGACCATCAACGAACTGAAGCAGGAGCTTTCTCAATATTATATATTAAAGGACAAAGTCAGCATTAAAAACGTTGATGCCGAACAGGTATTTGAATATTTCAGCGAAAAGTTCAGTTCCGAACAGCTCGACCTGACGGACGGATTACGAATTGACCGTAAAGATTCCTGGATTCACCTGCGGAAATCCAACACAGAACCCATCATGCGCATCATTGTGGAAAGCCGTACACCGGAAGTTTCCTGGCGGATCCTGCAGGAAATAAAAGAAGAAGTGCAGGGTTTGCAGTAGGGATCCCCTTTGGATACGGGAAGGAACCAGATGAGCCCTTATGAAATAATTGCCAAAAAGCGCGATGGTCAAAAACTGTCCGATGAAGAAATTCAGTGGATTGTTTCCGGTTTTTTATCCGGTGAAGTGGCCGATTATCAGCTTTCCGCCTGGTTGATGGCGGTCTTTTTTCAGGGAATGGATCATCAGGAAACAGCTGCTTTAACAAGGACCTACATCGAATCCGGCCGCACCATCGACCTCTCCGGTCTCGAAGGTATTAAAGTTGACAAACACAGCACCGGCGGAGTAGGGGATAAAGTTTCCATCATTCTGGCGCCGTTGGTCGCATCTTTTGGCGTTAAAGTACCGATGATCTCCGGCCGCGGGCTGGGGCACACCGGGGGCACCCTGGATAAACTCGAATCTATTCCCGGTTTTCAGGTTTTCGGCACCATTGATCAGTTCAAAAAACAGTTACGGGAAATCGGTGTGGCCATGCTGGGGCAAACAGCAGATGTGGTGCCGGCGGATAAGAAGATTTATGCCCTGCGGGATGTTACCGCCACGGTGGAATCCCTCCCCTTGATTTCCGCCAGCATCATGAGCAAAAAGATTGCGGAAGGTATGGACAGCCTGGTGCTGGATGTGAAGTATGGCAGCGGCGCCTTTATGCCCGATCCCGAAAAAGCGGAAAAACTGGCCCGTAAGTTAATCCGGGTGGGGGAATCTTTCGGGAAAAAAGTGACTGCTTTTCTCACTTCCATGGAGCAGCCGCTGGGATTGAAAATCGGTAACTGGCTGGAAGTTGAAGAATGCCTGGACTGCCTGCACGGGGGCGGGCCGGCTGATTTAAAAGAAGTTGTGCTGGCGCTTTCCGGCGAAATGCTGGTTTTGGGCGGGGCCGCCGCCACCGCTGAAGAAGGGAAAGAATTAAGCGCTGCCGCCCTTTCCAATGGCTCCGCTTTTCATAAATTTGAAGAAATGGTAAAATGGCAGGGCGGGGAAACAAAATGGATCCGGCAGCCGCAGCAGTATCCCGCAGCCAGGTTCAGCATGGATCTGGCCGCGGAAAAAACAGGATATGTGGAAGCATTTTCTACCCGGGAAGTCGGCCTGGCGGCGGTGCAACTGGGTGCCGGAAGAGCGCGCAGTGAGGATAAAGTGGATCCCGCCGCCGGCATCGTGCTGCACAAAAAATGCGGGGATGAAGTGCGGCAGGGCGAGCCGGTGCTGACGGTTTATTCAAACAGAGAAAAGGGAATAAAACCGGCTTTGCTGAAATTGAAAAAGGCCATCCGCATATCTGAAGATTCTCCAGGAAAACAGACATTAATTCTGAAGAAAATTCAAGCGGAATAGAAAAACATTCAGCCTTTTGCCTGCATCTCATGTGAGATTATTATTTTAAACAATTCTCCCCAAAATTTTTTTTCGGTTGACTTTTATAGAGAATCTCTTAAATTCGACACTGATTTAAGTGAAAGTAAAAACAAGCAGGTAAATCAATTATGTTAATACAATACCTACCCGTTTTAATCCTGCTTATTATTGCAGTGGTTTTTGGGCTGGGATTACTGGCCGCTACCCATCTGGTCAGTCCGCGAATAAAAAATCCCATTAAACAAACCGTTTACGAAAGCGGCCTGCCCCCGCAAATGGATGCCCGCAAGCGTTTCCCGGTGCGCTTCTATGTGGTGGCAATGATGTTTATCCTGTTTGATGTGGAAGTGATTTTCCTTTACCCCTGGGCGGTGGTTTATAAACAGTTCATGACCGCCGGTTCTTTTATTTTCTGGGAAATGATTCTTTTCCTGGGAATTCTATTTGCAGGTTATATCTATCTGTGGAAACGCGGCGCCTTTATCTGGGAGTAAACATGATTCCGTATGAAGAAATTAAAGAACAATTAGCCAGGCTCTTCCCCGAGACTGCTTTCGAAGAATTCCGGGGAATGTGGTCTATAAAGCCGGCCGGGAAAGACCTGCCGAACATGATGAAGTATTTAAAAACCGACTCCCGCCTGCAGTTTATTTATTTGACGGATATTACTGCGGTGGACTTTTTAAAGCAGGAACGGGAGCCGCGCTTTGATGTGGTGTATCATCTTCATTCCCTGTCAAACAATCAGCGGCTGCGGATCAAAATGAGCGTTTCCGAAGATGAGCCTTCCATTCCGACTGTTTCCGGTGTCTGGAAAGCGGCATTATGGCTGGAGCGGGAAGTTTATGATATGTTCGGAATTGTTTTTGAAGACCATCCTGATTTGCGGCGCATTTTGATGCCGGATATGTTCGACGGTTTTCCGCTGCGGAAGGATTATCCCCTGCGCGGACGCGGCGAACGCGATGTAGTGCTGGATTTAAAATAAAATTTTGGGAACAGGCATATGCCGGAAAATTTGCATGAATTAAAATCGGACCGGATGATTTTGAATATGGGGCCGCAGCACCCCGCCACCCATGGAACGCTTCGGCTGGTAATGGAGCTGGATGGCGAAAAGGTCATAAAATGTGAGCCTCAGATTGGCTACCTGCATTCCGGTTTCGAAAAACTGGGTGAATATAAGACCTACAATCAGTGGATTACACTCTCCGACCGTATGAATTACCTGTCGCCGCTTTGCAATAATATCGGCTTTGCCCAGGCGGTGGAGCGATTGATTGGTATCGACATTCCGGAACGGTCCCGTTATCTGCGGGTAATTCTGGCTGAGCTGTCCCGCATTGCCGATCACCTGGTCTGGCTGGGAACCCATGCACTGGATATCGGTGCATTTACTGCTTTTCTCTATGGATTCGAAGCCCGCGAATGGCTGTACGATATTTTTGAGCATACCACCGGCGCCCGCTTAACCACCAGTTATACGCGGGTGGGCGGTTTTTTCAAAGATGTGCCTCATGATTTTAATCAGATGGTTGATGAGTTCACCCGTAAATTTCCTAAAGTTTTAAAGGAACTGCACGGGCTGCTGACGCGCAACCGCATCTGGATTGACCGTACCCGGAAAATCGGCTATATCTCCAAAGAAGATGCCATTGATTACGGGGTAACCGGCCCGGTTCTGAGGGGTTCCGGAGTGGAGTTTGACGTGCGCAAGAATTTCCCTTACCTGATTTACGATCAACTGGATTTTGAAATTCCGGTCTGCGATGACGGGGATGTGTATGGCCGTTATCTGGTCCGGATGGAAGAAATGGCCCAGAGTAATCACATTGTCATTCAATGTCTGAAGAACATGCCGGAAGGGCCCATCAACATTGCCGATGAAAAATACATTCTTCCGAATAAAGAGGAAGTGTATCATACGATTGAAGGTTTAATCCACCATTTTAAAAACATAATGCCCGGGCACGGTTTTCATGTGCCGGCCGGCGAAATTTACGATTCGACCGAAGCACCAAACGGAGAACTGGGATTTTATCTGGTGTCGGACGGCTCCAATAAACCGGTTCGGCTGCGGGTGCGTCCGCCCTCTTTCGTAAATTTTGCGCCTTTCGATATTATGATGCGCGGGAATATGGTAAGCGATTCGGTTGCCATTTTAGGCAGCCTCAACGTCATCGCCGGTGAACTGGACCGCTGATGACCGGCAGTTCATTATAGAAAGACCGGGCATTGCTTCCCCTTGTATGATGGTCTGTAGCTGAAATGAAAAGCACAAAAGGATGGTAATGAAAGTAACATTTTCCGAGGCGGCACTGCAGGAATATAATAAAATTGTTCAGAAATATCCTGAAAAACGGGCTGCTCTGCTGCCCGCCCTGCATTTGGCCCAGAGGGAATTCGGCTGGATTTCCCGGGATGTGATCCGCTATCTCAGCGAATTGATGGATATTCCCTCCACAGAAATTCTGGATACCACCACCTTTTATACCATGTTTAAAACGGCGCCCACCGGTAAGTATCATATCCAGGTATGCGGCACAATTTCCTGCGCGTTGCGGGGATCCCGGCAAATTTATGAGCACCTGTCGGGAAAATATGGCATTCAGGACGGTACGGTAAGCGCCGATGGGCGGTTTTCGCTGATGAAAGTGGAATGTCTGGGATCCTGCGGAACGGCGCCGGTCGTGCAGATAAATGATGATTATTATGAAGATTTAACCATCGAAAAATTAGATAAAATACTGGACGGGCTTAGCTAATAACCGGTTCACAGAGGCATAACAGACAGGCAGATGGCGAATGTTTGAAAAAATACTGACCAAAGACATAAAAATACCGGAATCCCGGGAGATCGATTTCTACCTGAAACGGGGCGGATATAAAGCATTCGGTAAAGTTCTGAAGGAAATGACCCCGGAAGATGTGATCAGCACCGTTCGGGATTCCAATCTGCGCGGGCGCGGTGGTGCCGGTTTTCCGGCAGGCGTAAAATGGGGATTTGTACCGAAGGATACCAAAAAGCCGCATTATCTGTTGTGCAATGCGGATGAAAGTGAGCCCGGCACGTTTAAAGACCGGCTGCTGATGAGCGGGAATCCGCACCTGGTGCTGGAAGGGAATATGATTGCGGCTTATGCCATCCGCTCCAAGGTGGTTTACATTTACATCCGCGGCGAATTTGTGGAAGAAGCTCAGATACTGGAAAAAGCCATTGCACAGGCGTATCAAAAAGGATATCTGGGAAAAAATATACAGGGCAGCGGCTACGATCTGGATATGTATGTGCACCGCGGCGCCGGTGCTTATATCTGCGGTGAGGAAACCGGCCTGATCGAGTCGCTGGAAGGCAAGCGGGGCTGGCCCCGCATCAAACCGCCCTTTCCGGCGATAGCGGGTGCCTGGCAAAGTCCGACCATTGTCAACAATGTTGAAACACTGGCCTGCGTGCCCGCTATTATTACACGTGGCCCCGACTGGTTCCGGAAAATCGGTCCGGAAAAAAGCCCCGGGCCCAAACTCTTCTGCCTGAGCGGCCACCTCAAAAAGCCCGGCACCTACGAGCTGCCCATGGGCACAAATCTGAAAGAGCTGATTTATGAATACGGCGGCGGAATCCTGAATGATAAAAAACTGAAAGCAGTTATTCCCGGCGGATCTTCCGTGCCCGTGCTAACCGCCGACGAAATTGATGTAAAGATGGATTTCGACAGCCTGGTGGAAGTTGGCAGTATGCTGGGATCTGCAGGTGTTATTGTGATGGATGAAGATACCTGCATGGTGGACACGCTGCTCAATATCACTCACTTTTACCGCCACGAATCCTGCGGCCAGTGCACTCCCTGCCGGGAAGGCACCAACTGGGGCGAACGGATTTTAAGGAAAATTGAACACGGAGAAGCCACTATACGGGACGTTGATTTGCTGGAAGAACTTGCCGGACATATTAACTTCCGCACCATTTGCCCGCTGGGAGATGCCGCGGCAATGCCGATTGCTTCTTTTGTCAAAAAATTCCGCAGTGAGTTTGAGGCTCATGCCGGAAACGGAAAATGTCCGTTGAACAGCAATTTGTAAAATTTAATTGGTAAGGATATTAGAATATGCCGCTCATCAAAATAGATAACCGGGAGCTGGAAGTTGAAGCCGGAATTACCGTTCTGCAGGCTGCCGAAAGGCTTGGCATCGAAATTCCACGCTATTGCTATCATCCCGCTTTAAAAATTGTGGCCAGTTGCCGGATGTGCCTGGTTAAAATCCAGGGATTCCCCAAACTGGTGCCTTCCTGTTCCACTGCTGTAAACGGAGTGCCGGACGAGCGTAAAGTGGACGGCAAATATGATATGGTAGTTGTTACAAAAGATCAGGAAGTCCGCGATGCTCAGGAATCCATGATGGAATTCCTGCTGCTGAATCACCCGGTGGATTGCCCGGAATGCGATCAGGCCGGTGAATGTCTTTTGCAGGATTACAGCTACCGTTACGGAAAATCTTATTCACGCTTCGAATATGAGAAGCGGGTGCCGCCTCGTAAAGATATGGGCCCTCACGTGCTGCTGATCGCCACCCGCTGTATTCTCTGCTCCCGCTGCGTACGCTTTACTCAGGAAATTACCGGCACCAATGAGCTGATTGTAAAACAGCGCGGTTATAAATCGGAAATCGATACCTTCCCGGGTGTTTCGCTGGATAATAAAATGTCCATGAACACGGTGGATATTTGTCCGGTTGGCGCCCTGGTCAGCAAGGATTTCCTGCATAAACCCCGCAACTGGCGCTATGACAAAGTGGAAACGATATGCCCCGGCTGTTCGGTCGGCTGCAATATTCAGGTTGAGTATATGCAGGAGAACAACGAGATTTACCGCATCAAACCGGTTCATAATCCGGATGTGAATGACTGGTGGATGTGCGATGACGGCCGGCTGTTTTATCAGAAATATGCCAATTTGAAACGGCTGGAATTCCCGCAGCTTCGCCGGGACGGCGCCCTGCACAGAGCAAACTGGGTGGAAGCGCGGAAGTCGGCTGTTGAAAATTTGAAGAAACAAAAAGAGGGAAGTATTGCCGTTGTTGCCAGCGGTTTTGCTTCCAATGAAGAATTATTCCTTTTGAAAAAGGTTTTCAGCGAAGGGCTCAAAGTTAAGCTGTTTGCCATAGATGATAATCATCCCCGGGAAGAAGATGTGGTTTATCCACGTTTTACCATAAAGGGAGAAAAAGCGCCCAATCTGACCGGCGCAGCCGATATGCTGAATACTGAGACCACCTTTTCCGAAATTCTGAAAAAAATCGACAGCGGAGAAGTGAAAGCCCTGTTTTACCTGGGCGGCGACCCGCAGTTAAATATGCCTGAATCAGTATTAAATACTTTAAAGAAACTGGAGTACCTGGTGGTGCAGGATATTTCTTTTAATGCCATAACCGGAATGGCCCACACTGTACTGGCGGGTGCTTCCGCATACGAAAAAAATGGCACTTTCACCAATTACAAACACCGGGTTCAGCGCATCCGTCAGACAATAATGCCGCCGGTGAGCGCCAAGTCCGATTATGAAATTCTACAGGAAATCGGCCGGATGTTGAATGTGGAAGCGCCCTTGCGCCCGGCCAAAATGTTTCGGGAAATCGCCGCTTCCGTGAAGGGATATGAAGCAATGGAATACGAAAAAACCCGGGAAGGCGGTATGCCAAAGACCGGCTATCAGGTAACGCCGCCGGAAAAAACCGCTATTGTTTCCAGGTAGTTGCCGCAGAAAAATTGCGGCGGAATTTAGAACGATATTGCGAATACGCAGGAGCTTGACAGGT
>JBAPTX010000452.1:0-3351 GCA_049282375.1 Calditrichia bacterium | reverse complement strand
CTACAGCTCCCATTTTGCCATTCAGGAGATAACATTAAAAAACAGCGGCAGTACAGCGCTGACGCTGCAGGTCATTCCTTTCCTGCGCAATGAGTACCGGGTTTTTAATAATGTGGAATTTGCGGATTCTCTGAATGCCATTACCTTTACCCACGAAGAGCTGCCGGACGGCTGGGTATTGAGCCATAACATCCCCTACGTTAATCCTGTTCGCGATGTATTCCTGCTTTCCCGAAAACCGCAGCGGCAGACCAGCTATCGCAGCTACCGCTGGGGAATGATTCCGGTGCCGCAGGAAATCAGCATTGAACATCAGCCCGATTATGTGGTCTGGGGCAAACTGTCCCATGAAGACGGCGAGCGCTGCCGTCACCGCAAAACGGCCCCCGAACTGATGGTGACACTCAATCGTTACCCCGGAAAACTACTGACCGCCTCCGCTCCCCGCTGGGGCAGTGCCGATCCCAATATTACTCCCTACGGATTTTATGGCATCGAGCTGGGAAATTTTGGTAAACTGCAAAATGGAGATGTTTATACAATACGATATCAGTGCGGGGAAACCGGGGAGGTGGCAATGGTATCGGATACAATCCGCAATCTGCAGGACACCACCCGGGTGCGTAGCGACCTGACGCTGCAGGCCTCCCCTCTGCCGCCGGCTCCAAAAAACATCGATCGGGACATCTGGGGCAGCGGCACCGAGATGCGCCTGTTCTGGAAAACTCCGGCGGAAGGGCTCCGCTTTAATGTGTATCGCCGGGATTACCGGCACAACGGGTATTATGAGCGTGTCGCGGAAAATATCGAACACACCTTTTTCACGGATAAAAATATTCAGGGTGATCAGGTTTACGGGTATGTGGTCACTTCGGTGAATGGTGAAGGGCGGGAGAGTATGGTTTCCGCCGAAATCAACAACATTGCCGGCAGCGATTTTCTGACGGACATCCGCTACCCCGATCAATTAAAAAATAAAATCCAGGATATGGCCCGGGTGGTGTCAATGCCGCTGGAATTGACGCTGCAGCCGGGCGCCGCTGAAAATCTGCGGATCATCCGGGGGGTCTCGCGCATGGAGAAATCGCCGGACGATTTAATCACGGAAGCGCAGGAGCTGCTGCAGACAGATCTTGTACCCTTTCAAAAAGAAAATGAAAAATTGTTCAGTGCCGTTCCCCAGCGGAATTTTTCCACTCCCGGGCAGGAAATGCTTTACTGGAGCGCTTTCAGTCTGATGCGGCAGGTGATGCTGCCGCCGGAAGGGCGAAGCAGTTACAATTATTATGTATTTTCACGGGAGCCGACCTGGGGCTGGGGCCATGGCGGGCAGGTTTTCCACGAGAGCATTACCATGCTGGCTTATGCTCACATGGATCCCGTGAGTGCCATGAATTCCCAGCGGGTGTATTCCGAACGTCAGTACGAGAACGGATATATCAATTATCGTACAGGCTCTTACCTGGATGAAATGATCGAGTACCGGGGGCAATTGACCTCTTCTGCTCCCTGGTATGCCTGGCAGAACTGGGAAGTGTTTAAGATTACCGGCGATAAAGAATTCCTGCAGGAAATGTATGAATCCAGCAAACGCTTTTACAATTTTTATGTGTCCAACCGGGACAGTGACGGGGACGGCCTTTGCGAGTGGGGCGGCCATGCTGTGCTGGAATCTGTACGGGATGCCAGGGTGGCAGTCTGGGATGAAGTGGGCTGGCCTTCCAACTTCGAGGGCGTGGATGTAAACAGTATGCTGGTTAAGGAAGCCCGGGCGCTGGCGAATATGGCCGCCGGGCTGGGGCTGCAGGCGGAAGCGCAGCAGTGGAACCGGGATGCGGACAACCGCAGCAAGTTGATCAATCAGTTCATGTGGGATGAACAGACTGGCTTTTACTACAACGTGGATAAAAAGGACAATGATTTTACCTATGAAAAGCCCGATGACCTGAAACGGCAGGAGATTATCGGTTTTCTGCCGCTGTGGGCGGGAATTGCCGGCGAACAGCAGGCCCGGCGGCTGGTAGAAAATCTTACCGATTCCACAAAATTCTGGCGGCGCTACGGGGTGCCGTCCCTCTCCGCAGATGATTCCTATTATAACCCGACCGGCTATTGGAATGGCCCGGTATGGGTTGAATGGGATTTTCTGATTATGCAGGGGCTGCTGAACTACGGCTATAAAACGGAGGCCCGGGAACTGGTGGACAGGGTGGCGGAAAACATGATTCTGCAGCTTGAAAAAGATCATCAGTTGTGGGAATTCTACAGCCCGGATGATCAGTGGGCCGGCTATCACCGGCAATACATCTGGGCAGGGGTAATCAACCGGATGCTGATGGATGTGAATAAACCTGATTCACCGGCCCCCGCGCCGGGTAAAGACGATAAATAAAAATCAGCCCGGCTGTGTACTGCGGGGAAAATAAAAGCCAAATTCAAAACAGGCCATTCATGGCCTTCAAAAAAATGATCCAATTCGGGAAGAAGTATGAAAATTAAAATAATCCTGTTGCTGATATGTATCATTCTTCCGGGCTCAAGCCTGTTCGCCCAAACGGGAACCATCCCCAAATTCCAACTGCAGCAGAATGATCTGCAACTGCAGCGGCTGGCACAGCCGCACTCACCTTTTAACAAGGTGGGGCACAAATTTGCTGTTCTGGGGCAGGAAAGTGGTTCCTTCGAGGCCTGGGCCTATCCATTGAAACTGTTCCGCAATTTTGAATTTTCCTTTCTGCTGGCAAATTCCACCACTCCGGTAAAAGCGGCTGATCTGGTACGCTATATTTCAGTATCGCCGGAAGCATCAACCCTGACCTATACCTTTCAGTCCTTTACTGTTAAAGCCATTTTTGTTACCCCTCCCGAACAGCCGGGCGCTTTTATTTTTTTGGATATCGAGTCAACGGTGCCGCTGACCCTCGTCTGCGGTTTTTTACCGGTGATGCAGCCGATGTGGCCTGCCGGGATCGGCGGGCAGTATGCCTACTGGAATAAGGATCTCAATGCCTATATCATTTCGGAATCGGGGCGGCAGAATCATGGCATAATCGGTTCGCCGGCGGCCGCAGGTATTTCCGCCACTCCCGCCCACATGCTTTCGGATGCACCCAACGAATTCAAGATTGAGATTACTGACCCGGAGAAGGTGAGCGGGGAATTGATCCCGATTGTGATGGCCGGCGGAAGGGGAGAGCGCGATTCAGTAATTGCAGTTTATCAGCGCCTGCTGGCGGATCCTGAAAAATATTACCGCAAAACTTATGAATATTATCAGCAGCTTCGTCAAAACACCGCCCGCATTTCCACACCGGTTAAAGAACTTGATCTCGCTTTTGAATGGGCGAAAGT
>JBAPTX010000451.1:0-7894 GCA_049282375.1 Calditrichia bacterium | reverse complement strand
CCATAAGGATTGCTGTTTGGATTTTTCAATGGCTTCCAGCAAGTTGCCGGCGCTTTTCTCCCCCATCCGCTCCAGCTCCGCCACCTTAGATTTATCCAGCGAATACAGATCGCCCAAATCTTTAATCAGGTTCTCCCGCAAGAGAAGCTGCACCACTTTTTCGCCCAGCCCCTCGATATCCATCGCCCGGCGGGAAGCAAAATGCTCTATACGGCCGGAAATCTGCGCCGGGCAGGAAATATTCTCGCAGCGAAGCGCCACCTCACCGGGATGCGTCACCAGCCGGGAACGGCAGACCGGACAGTTCTCCGGCGGCTGATAAGCGGTATCTTCCGCAGCCGTTCCTTTTTCCAGCACACGGATAATCTTGGGAATTACATCTCCGCCCTTTTCCACCAGCACCTGATCCCCCGGCTGCACACTCAGCCGCTTAATTTCGTCCGCATTGTGCAGGGTTGCACGGCTGACGGTAGTCCCCAGCAACTGCACCGGTTCCAGATGAGCCACCGGCGTTACCACACCTGTACGGCCCACCTGCCAGGTAATCTCTTTCAACCGGGTGGGCACCTGTTCGGCTTCGAACTTGTAGGCAATGGCCCAGCGCGGCGATTTTGCGGTGCTGCCCAACCTTCGCTGCTGGTCCAGATTGTTCAGTTTTACTACAATTCCGTCTATATCGTAGGCAAGTGAAGACCTTTTTTCCTGCCATTCCTCCCGGTATGAGATAACCTCTGCTATACTGCGGCAGCGGCGGTAATGGGGATTTACCGGGAAGCGCAGTTTTTCAAGTAATTTTAGTGACTGCAGGTGGGATTCTGTTTTGAAACTTTCACCGGCAGGTTCGGCCCAGTAGCAGAACATTTTTAGCGGGCGGCTGGCCACTTCCCGGTTGTCCTGAAGCTTCAGAGATCCCGCGGCCGCATTGCGCGGATTGGCAAAAGGAGTTTCCCCGCGTTTGTCACGGATAGCATTCAGCTGATTCAAATCGTCGCGGAAATAGTAGATCTCTCCGCGGACTTCCAGATTTCCGCCCCCAGATTCTTTTTCGGAAATGATCAGCGGTATGCTGCGAATCGTCCGCACATTGGGTGTGATATCATCCCCGTGTTCGCCGTCTCCGCGGGTAGCAGCGCGGACGAGTCGTCCATTTTCATAGAGAAGGCTTAAAGCAACGCCGTCAATTTTTAATTCGCAGATATATTCATAAGGTTCATCCGGTTCCAGCAGACTTCTCACTCTGCGGTCAAAATCCCGGATTTCCTGCTCGTTGTAGGTATTGGAAAGGCTCAGCATACGGGTGCGGTGGGTTACTACGGGGAAGTTTTTAGTCAGATCGCCGCTGACCCGCCGGCTGGGCGAATCCGGGCTGATAAATTCCGGGTAATCTTCTTCCAGTTTTTCCAGCCGCTTCATCAGTTTATCGTATTCAAGATCGCTGATTTCCGGCTGCGCCTGCACGTAATAAAGATAATCATGGCGCCGGAGTTCCCGGCGTAATTCTTCAATCTCTTTCTCAATTTTCTGTTTTGTGGAAGCCATTCTCCGATCTCCGCTTAGGCCTTGCCAAAATGTATTTTGAAACCCGCTCAACTGATATTAAACTGATGCTGTGATGAAAAAATATGTTCCCATTTTGCTTTTACTTCTGCTGGCCTGCACCAATCCTTTTAGTGTACGGGATCCAGACCAGCCCAAAATCAATAATCAGCTGCAGGCGGCTAACAGCCTGCAGAATAATCCCGATTCGCTGCTGAAAAAGATACAATATGCTTTCAGTGAAGAAAACGTGAATTTTTACCTGGATTGCATTGCCGATTCTCCGCAGGTGTCTGTCCCCTTTACCTTTATTCCGCAGCAGGATGCCGCCAACCGCCTGCTTCCCTGGCAGCCCTGGAATCCCGATGATGAATACCAGTATTTCTTTTCCCTGATCGGCGACCCGGAATTGGAGAAACTGACCCTTCAAATTTACAACATACGGGACTGGACGCTGGTAAATGCTTCTCAGGACAGCATGCAGACCCGCTTTGACTACGAAATACAACTTAAATCGAAAGATGGAGAAAAATTTTTTCTGGGGCAGAGTATCTTTAAAATTGTCCGTTCCGGGCAATCGCTCTGGTACGTCTATTTTTGGGAAGATTTAAAAATTAAATCCGATCAAACCGAACCCACCTGGTCCGAACTCAAGGCGAATTACCGTTAGTGACATGAAAGTCTGTTTAGTTTTATTAAGTGGAATGATTATTATTTTTCTTTTTGCCTGCCGAAACCCTTTTGCCCCCGCTCTTACTAATGAAGGAAAATCCAACAAACTGCTGACCCGGCAGGAAACACCCGATTCCACACTGAAAAATTTCCGTTTTGCCTATACCTTTAAAGATTCTCTCGTTTACAGCGAAGTGCTGGACAGCACCTTTATTTTCCGCAGTATGGATTTCAATCAGTCACCGCCCAAGCCGATCGAGTGGGGAAGGGATACCGAACTGCGCACAACTGCCCGTATGTTCCGCTTTTTTAATACGCTGGACGTGGTTTGGAATACCATTTCAGCGCCAGATACTGTGCAGTATTCCCCCTTTTTGATAATAGAACACAAAGTAACATTTACGCTGACGCTGGATGGCGGACGAACCATTCCCCCACTGAATGGGGAAGTGATTTTTCAGTTCACGCAGCGCAAGAAAAAGGATAACGGAAAAACTGTTGATAAATATTATATTAGCCTCTGGATTGATCAGAAAATTTAACAGGAGCCTTGCTGAATGAAGCGTTTGAGTATTTTGCTGGATGATATTGCCATGATCAGAAATGTAATCGGGCTGTCGGAACCCGATCCCGTTCAGGTTGCCGTACTGGCGGAAGCGGCCGGTGTTCAGGGACTTGCCTGCACTTTCCGGGGCGGAACAAATACCGGAATTACTGAACGTGATTTAAAATTATTAAAAGACATTCGCAAAAGTTTTCTGAACCTCTACATCCCGGCACAGGACGAACCCATTCATCAGGCCATGAGCCTGAGCCCGGACATGGTAACCTTTATTCACGAAGGAACCGGACAAAAGGGCCGGATTCAGCCGGTTTCCCCGGAGAATGAATTAGAGCGGGTGGAACAGATGCTGCCCGATTTCCGGGCCAACAGGATTTCGGTAGCCATTCGCATTGAACCGGAGATTAATCTGATGAAAAGCCTGAGCCGAATGCCGATTGACTATGTGGAACTGGATGTTTCCACTTTTACTGCAGCCGCTGATATCAATGAGGAAATTGTTGCTCTGGACCATATAAAATCATCCGCCATGGCCGCCGCCAAACTGGGTTTCGGAGTAAACTGCGGCGGTGGTATCCGCTACGAACACATCCCGCAGCTCGGACGGATCCCGCAGTTGGAGGATGTAATTCTGGGACGGCAATTCCTGCAGCGCGCATTTCTGGTAGGAGTGGACCGCGCAGTGAATGAAGCCCTGCAGTTGCTGCGTCAACATAAATTGGAAGTTTAGCAGCCGAAGGAGAATAGTGGCATGATTAAAGTGGTCAGTTCGGCCGAGATGCGTGAAATGGATCGCTATACCATTGAAGAGTTGGGTATCCCCGGAGCGGTTTTGATGGAAAATGCCGGCAGCGCAACTTCCCGGGTTATTCTTAGGGCGCTGGAAAAGACGGAACATCCGCTGGTCTATATTTTCTGCGGAAAGGGAAATAATGGTGGCGACGGTTTTGTGATTGCCCGCTATTTATGGGATGCAGGTATTGCCGTGCAGGTGATTATTATTGGAAAGGAATCCGATATAAAAGGCGATGCGGCAATCAACTACCGCATATTAAATAATATGCAGATGCCGCTGACCTTTGCAGAGGACGCCACTAAACTGGAAGAGAATTTGGAGGAAATGCCTGATCTGATAGTGGATGCGCTGTTGGGCACCGGTATAAAAGGGGAAGTTTACGGCGGCATAAAAACAGTTATTGATTTTATGAACGACCTGGCATGTCCGGTGGTCTCTGTAGATATTCCCTCCGGCTTGAATAGCGACACACCGGAAGCGGGCGGCAGTGCCGTTACCGCAGATATTACCGTAACAATGGCGCTTCCCAAAAAGGCGCACCTCTTCTATCCTGCCCGGAAACAGGTGGGAGAGCTTTTTATTGCCAACATCGGCATTCCCTTTTCTGTCCGGAACAATCCCGAAGTAAAACTGCAGGTAGTTGAAAAATCTGACATTTTTCTGCCGGTGCATGCCCCGGATGCCCATAAATACCGCAACGGCAAGGTGGCGGTTATTGCCGGTTCGGTGGGATTAACCGGCGCGGCCGCTCTGACCTCGGAAGCAGCATTGCGTATCGGTGCCGGAATGATACGCCTGGCGGTGCCCGGAACTTTAAATCCGGTTTTGGAAACCAAGTTGACCGAAGTTATCACCTTTCCTTACGGGAATTCAGCAAGCACTTTTCTGATGAAGGAAAATTTGTCCGACCTGCAGGAACTGCTGGAATGGTGTGATGTGCTGGCAATCGGTCCCGGCCTGGGGCGCGATAACCAGACCATTGAAGCTGTTCTGCAGATTTTGGAAGATTTTAAAAAACCTGCGGTAATAGATGCTGATGCCCTCTTTGCCGTCAGCCGAAAACAAGGTGCTGTAAACTATCATCCGGAATGGATCCTGACGCCTCATCATGGTGAATTTTCTCGTCTGCTGGATCAGGAAAAAAACAAGCGCCTGAAATTTGAATTTGTGGAACTGGCGCAGGAATTTGCCGGAAACAGCGGAGTCATACTTCTCCTGAAAGGGGCACCTTCCATTACGGTAAACGAGCAGAAAGAGGTTTTTATCAATCCAACCGGAAATTCCGGATTGGCCAGCGGCGGGACGGGTGATGTGCTGACCGGCTTTGTGGCCGGACTGCTTGCCCAGGGTCTGCCGCCGCAGGAAGCCGCCATTACGGCAAATTACCTGCACGGGCTGACTGCGGATCATGTGGCAAAAGAGCACGGCACCGGCTATTTAACGGCAGGTGACCTGATCCGCGAACTGGGTCGGACCCTGCAACAGGAATTCTATTCAGAAGATTAGAGAACCCCTGCAAGTGCAGCCGGATATTCTCTTTTTTAATTTCCATCCTTATGTGATAATAAATCATTCCGATAAAAATTATAATGTGGTATTCAAGTTCCACATTCAGAAATATTTATTCTTATTGCATTTTCTACAGGTGATTTTTAATATCGTATTGCTCTGATTTTTAAATAAAATGATCATTAAAAATATTAAGTCCTCCTTTAGTATAATTGCTTTTAAACTTAATCATAAATCCAGAAGGTATTGTTTCTAAATCAAGGAGGTAGTATGAAGAAGTATTTCACAATGATAACCGTCCTGCTGGTGCTTTTCTCTCTTGGAATTGCCGCAGAACCGACAGCTATTCAGTATGCGGATAGCTGGGGGGAGCAGGGCCTCACCTTAACAGCCGAAAACACTTCCGGTGTTGAAATCAATTTTTCAATACAAGAATTTTTTCTGGAAGATCGGCCGGTAGAAGGCGAAATAATGAAAACCTTGCAGCTTCCCGGCGTATTTCTGCCCAATGACGAAGGTTCACCGGATTTGCCGGGAATGGGACGTTATATTGCCGTACCGCAGGGTGCCACTGCCCGGGTCAATATTATATCTTCCCGCACGGAAGTAATCCGGAATATTAATATTTCCCCCGCACCCCGTATTCCACTGGAAACTGAAGACGGTCCCATGGAATACCATAAAAATAACAATATTTACAGCCAGGATGCTTTTTATCCGGCAGCCCCGGTAAAGTTAAGCGAACAGACTCAGATCCGCGGCGTGGATGTAGTAATTCTGGGTATTACCCCTTTTCAATACAACCCTGTTAAGAAAGAACTAATTGTATACCGGGATCTAAAAGTAAATGTGGAATTTGAAGGCGGAACAGGCCAGTTTGGCGACAACCGCCTGCGCAGCCGCTGGTGGGATCCCATTCTTCGGGATATACTTTTAAATCAGGAATCCCTGCCGGAAATTTCTTACAACCGCACTTCCAATCTGGAAAGCCAGGATTTTGAATATCTGATCATCACTCCCGATAATCCGGATTATCTGGCATGGGCGGACAGTATAAAAAATTTCCGCACAATGCAGGGTATCCGCACCGGTGTGGTCACCCTTACGGAAATTGGCGGAAACACCACAAATGCCATTGAGAGCTACCTGGATAATGCATATAATACCTGGGCTATTCCCCCTGCCGCCGTGCTGTTTATGGCAGATTATGGAACCGGTCCTGCAACAGGGAATGGTATCATTTCTCCCATTTATAACAACTACTGTGTTTCGGACCATATTTATGCAGATGTAAACAGCAATATGATGGCTGACATGGTAGTAGCGCGCTTTGCCGCAGAAAATAGCAGTCAGTTGGCAACGATGGTGCAGAAATTTCTGCGTTACGAACGAACCCCTCCCACCAATAACGGGTTTTACATGCATCCGGTTACAGCAATGGGATGGCAGACCGAACGCTGGTTTCAGCTTTGTTCTGAAATTGTAAATGGTTTCTGGGAACATGCGCAGGGCAAGCAGCCCGTGCGCGAAAATGCCATCTACAGCGGTTCCCCTTCCGGCAGTTGGTCGTCTAACCAGAATACCAGTATGGTGGTGAATTATTTCGGACCTACAGGCACCGGTTACATTCCGGCAACGCCAAGCCACCTGACTGACTGGGGCGCCAACGCGACACGGGTGAATAATGATATTAACAGCGGTGCATTCATGCTGCAGCACCGGGATCATGGATTGGAAACCGGTTGGGGAGAACCTCATTACCGCAATACGGATATCAATGGATTGAACAATGCTGACCTCTCTTTTATCTGGTCGGTCAACTGCTTAACCGGCAAATTTGATTATGGCAGTGAAAGTTTCGCAGAAAAGTTCCACCGCCATCCCAATGGCGGCGCACTGGCGATTGTGGCTGCTACCGAAGTTTCCTATTCATTTGTAAATGATGCCTATGTATGGGGCGCATTTGACAATATGTGGCCGGATTTCATGCCGTCTTTCGGCACAACGCCGCCTTCCCGCGATGTTTTGCCGGCATTTGCCAATGCCGCCGGAAAATATTTCCTGCAGCAATCCAATTGGCCCTACAACACCAGCAACAAAGCAGTAACCTATTATCTGTTCCATCATTTCGGAGATGCTTTCGGGACAGTTTATTCTGAAATGCCGCAGCAGTTAACGGTTAATCACAATGCTGTGCTGTTCAGCGGCCAAACCGCTTACAGCGTTACTGCAGACCCGGGTTCATTTATTGCGCTGACGGTAAACGGAGAAATTATCGGTACCGGAGAAGGTACCGGAATGCCCCTGGATATTATTATTCCGCCGCAGTTTCCCGGAAATGATCTGGTCGTTACCGTGACAAAGCAAAATTTTTACCGCTATCAGCAGCATGTTCAGATTACCCCGGCCAGCGGTCCTTATCTTTATGTGATGGGACCTGTGGTGAATGACGCCAACTTAAACGGAAACGGCATTCCCGAAGCAGGTGAAATCGTGGAAATGCAACTGAAACTTACCAATATTGGTGTGGAGCAGGCGGTTAATATTACTGGTTCTATTTCCTGCCCCGATACTTTTATAAATATTCTGAATGCGAATACCACCATCGCTGCGGTGGATACTTCCGATACACTGATCACCGGTTCTTTTACCGTGGAAATCAGTCCTAATACGCCTCATCTGCAGCAATGCGTCTTTGATCTGCACATGACGGCGGACAGCGCAGGTATTCCCAATGAATATACCTGGGATCAGACTCTGTTTGTGCAATTCAGGAAAGGCGCTCACATCGAGTTGTCGGAGAATCATCTGGATTTCCC